>JAAZOZ010000183.1 GCA_012797505.1 Smithella sp.
CATACCGGCATAGCTCCAGCAGATAACTTTCTTTTTCCACCAGGATTGCCTTATACCGGCCTTGGAAGACATGTCCCTCCTTTTGATGCATCCAATTGTATTTCTGCGTATAAACCCCATTGAGTTGACGCATGCCCTTCGACAGATTCCCATCCGGCGTCTCAATCAGGAGATGGTAATGATTGTCCATCAGGCAGAAGGCGTGACACAACCAGTTAAATCGACTTACAACGCCGGATAATATTTTCAAGAAGGCTTCCCGGTCGGAATCCGAATAAAAGATGTCATTCTTCGCATTTCCTCGCGTAGTTACATGATATACGGCATCGGGATATTCTATTCTAAGAGGTCGGGACATGCTCGACTCCTACATCATTAAACAATTGACCGGTTATCATAAATATACTGATATTTCAAGACCTGACCCCAGTGACGTTGCCCGCGCGAATTTCACGGATAAAATCGTCCTCGTTGCGCACAGGATTTTCAAAAACCGTCACACAGGAGCCGACCTGAAGGATCTTGTGGGCGTCGCTTCCTCCCGTGCCCGGAATTTTCAACTCTTCCATCGCCCGGCGGACTTTTTTCATGGCCGCCTCACCGTGGTCCGGGTGACAAAGTTCGATGGCGTCCAGCTTCAGTTGATTCACCCGGTCTCCCGCTCCGTAGTAATGGGATTTCCCGCCGCGCGCCAGTTTGTAGGGATGCGCGGCAATGACAATGCCGCCTTCCTCATGAACCGTGTGGACGAGCTCAGCGGCTGGGCATTCTTTTGTCAGGCTGCGCGAAAGGCCGAAAACCAGAAATTCACCTTCGGAGCGGTGGGAGGCGTCAAACGTGTTGATTTCCTGTCCGTTGATCAGGAGCATGCCCCGTTCGGCGGCAATGTCCCGAAGCCTCCCGAATTCTGCATCCGGCCAGCGCATGCCGTGTTCGGTGAGGGCGAATCCGGAAAGCCCGGCGCTTGCGGCCTGTCCGACCAGATCCTCGTATTCGATAAAGGAACAGCCGGAGTATCTGCGGGTATGAATGTGAAGATCAAAGGCAATCATCATCGGGCTACGGCGTAAACGCAGCGCCAATTTTGACGCTGTCGTAACAAGTCCCCATTGCAGTTATTTCCACTCTCTCTGTCATTCCCGCGCAGGCGGGAATCCAGACCTCGTTCCTGCGCAGCCTGCCCTCGGGAAGTCGGGGGCGGGGAACCAGTTCCCTTATTACTGGATGCCGGCCAGGCATGACGAAAAGGAGCAAAAGTGACTTTCCGCGAAGGGATCAATTTTTGTTGGTCCACTTGATCTGAAACTCAATTTCTTCGTTTTTCCCCTCCCGTTCATGTTCCACATTAAATGTGGCGCGGGACGGAACCGATATTCGTTCTCCGGCAATCGTGATGATGAAGCGCTTGCCGTTTTCCAGCGCATCGGCCAGACGGCGAAGCTTGGCGGCGAATTCGGCCACCGGATAGGTTTTTTCAAGATCACGGGATTTCTTTTTCATGGCAAGTCTCCTTTCGGATGAGGATTAGCCTTAGAAGGAGCAGCTGTCAAGAAGTAGTGCGGGTCTTTAACCCGCTTTGGTGGACGGTATATGGTGGATGGTTGCAGGGAACGGTTTCATCCGGCATTCGCCGGACTTGCGACTGTTGCCTGCCTGGACGAAGGACGCGGTGAAAAATAAAAGTCTAAGTATTCGAAATAGCATGAGATATGAAATCTTTTCCCTTGCGGGAACAATATTTTATGGTATTTACTAAAAAAAATTGATAATAGGTCAAGAAATTATCAACGCTTTGTTTTTGTTTTTATCATTAAAATAAACTTGGAGGAGGGATTACTGAAGATTAATCACCAGCAAGACCGCAGGATATTGTTTGCTTCATTCAAAACGTCTTAACACCAAAATGAGGAGGGAAGTTAAAATGGCTGGAGAAGTATCGTATGCGTCGAAACCGTGGTTAAAATCTTACGACAAGGGTGTTCCTGAAAAAATTCAATACGAAGAAATCTGCATGCCCGACATTCTGGACAGAAGCGCTGCCCAAAACCCGGATCGCATGGCGCTGAATTTCCAGGGCTACACCATGACTTACAAAGAGTTGAAAGACATGGTGGACCGGTTCGCCACCTATCTTGCCGGCGTAGGCGTCAAAAAAGGCGATGCCGTGGCCATCATCCTGCCCAACATGATTCCCACCGTTGTCGCCTATTATGCCATCCAGAAGCTGGGTGGCATTGTCGTTTTAAACAACCCCACCTATTCCGACAGGGAACTGGAGCACCAGCTCAACGATTCCGGCGCCAAAATCATGATCATCATCGACCTGCTGGCCAACCGGATGATCGATTTAAGGCCCAAAACAAAAGTGAAGCAGATTATTATCACCTCCATCGGCGACTATCTGCCTTTCCCGGTCAATCTTCTCTTCCCGCTGGTCGGCAAGAAAAAAGGCCTGCTGCCGGCAAAACCCATCAAACCGGCCAATGACGTGTTTCGATGGAAGGACTGCATCGCGAAATCGCAGCCCAACCCGCCCAAAGTAAAACTGACGTTTGACGATACGGCCATGTACCAGTACACCGGCGGTACGACCGGCGTTTCCAAGGGCGTCATCCTGACGCACGGCAACATCAGCAAGCAGGTGCAGCAGATTCGCGCCTGGTTCCCGAAGTTTGCCGGAACCTACAATGTCAACCTGGGCGCGCTTCCCTTCTTCCATGTTTTCGGCATGTCCTGCGCGATGAATTTCTCCGTTATCCAGGGATGGGGCGATATCCTGATTCCCAAACCGCAGCCGGAGCCTCTTCTGGAAGCGATTCGCAAGTTCAGGCCCAACTTCGCCGCGCTGGTTCCGACCATGTTTATCGGTATGCTGAATCATCCAAAAATGAAGACCACCGATATGACCTGCTTCAAAGGCTTCTTTTCCGGCAGCGCCCCGCTGCCGGTGGAAGTGATTCATGATTTTGAAAAAACGGCAGGATCGGTCATCTGTGAAGGGTTTGGCATGACGGAAACCACGCCGGTGACCCATACCAATCCATTCGAAGGCATCCGGAAAATCGGTTCGATCGGCCTCCCCGTATCGGATACCGAATGCCGCATCGTCGATCTGGATAAAGGCGAAACGGATATGCCCGTCGGCGAACCGGGCGAACTCATTATCCGCGGCCCGCAGGTGACCAAAGGCTACCTCAACAAACCGGAAGAAACCGCCGGCCTGCTCAGAGACGGATGGTGCTATACGGGCGACATCGCCACAATGGACCAGGACGGCTATTTCTACATCGTCGACCGCAAAAAAGACATGATCATCAGCGGCGGGTTCAACGTCTATCCCCGGGACATTGATGAAGCGTACTATGAACACCCGAAGGTTATGGAAGCCTGCGCCATCGGCATTCCGGATGCAAAACGGGGAGAAAACGTCAAGCTGTTCATCGTACTGAAAGAAGGGGAAACGGCGACGGCCGAAGAGATGATTGAATACGGCAAGTCGAAACTGGCCACCTACAAGCTGCCCACGGAAGTCGAGTTCCGCAAGGAACTGCCGAAATCCACCGTCGGCAAGGTTCTGCGCAAAGAACTGAGAGCGGAAGAGCTGGCCAAGCGCAAGAAATAGGCGTCTGTTCCTGAAAATTGATGAACTGGTAAAAAGTCGATTTCGGCACCTTTTCGTCATACCGGCGAAGGCCGGTATCCAGTAGGTACAGTGGGTTATGGACCCCGGCCTTCGCCGGGGTGACGGCTCGAATTACTTTTTACGAGACCGTCAAAATTAACAAAAAAAGGCTTGCCCCGGCGGGGCAAGCCTTTTTTTACAGTCGGCTGTTGTTTATTTTACGGAGACTACCGGACAGGAGGACTGCAGGATGATATACTGGGCATTGGACCCGAACAGAAGCTTGCCGACTTTGGATTTTTTCTCTATGCCGATAATGATCTCATCCACTTTCTGGTCTTCCGCGAATTCTACGATATCTTCCCCGGGGGTGAGGCCCCGCACCAGAATATGGGTTTCGCATTCTATCCCTTCGGCATCCATCGTTTCCTTGACATAGGCGAGGTGCTTTTCAACTTTGTCCAGGTCCCTGCGCTCCTTCTCCGATACCCGTTCCATGGAGCAGGCAACATACAGAGAAGCGTTAAAAGCTTTGGCGTGTTTTTTCGCCACTTCGAGCACCGCCCGATCGACGTCCAACCCTCCGACATATGCGACTAAAATTTTCATTATTCCCCCCCGTCCTTCCCGTTGAGTATGGATTTTGTGAACACATTCTCTGATTTTTGTTTGGACGGAGTATAAGAAAAACAGTTTATAATGTCAATCTGTTTCTTAAGCGGGAGGCCTGTTTTACGCGCGGGGAGCGGATGTTTTGTCCCGGGGTTTCGGCGGACGAGCCGCGAGCGCCAGGATACAGCAGACAAAGATCAATGCCGTCGTGACGGCGAAGGGCAGGGTATAGCTGCCGGTCGAATCGTAGAGAAATCCGGCCAGCAGGGGGCTTGCGGCGGAAGCCAGCGTGACGATCGGTGTGGTCCAGCCGACGATCCGGGAAAAATTCGCGCGTCCGAAGTAGGCGCCCATCGTGTGCGGCAGGAGGACGATCATTCCGCCGAAGCCGAGGCCGGTCAGAATGGAATAAAGGTAAACGAAAACGATTTCCCGGGCGTTCATGAGGGACAGAAGCCCGAAGCCCAGACAGGCCATGAAAACGGCGGCCAGATGCCTTCCTGAAAACCGCATTCCCAGGATTCCGCTCAAGAGCCTGCCCAGGATGCTCATGCCCAGCATCAGCCCCAGAGCCGTGGCGGAAACCATCGGCGAATGTTTCAAATCCTGCAGATAAGCGACCTGGTGCGTGGTCAGCAGGGTGGTGGCAAACAGTAAAACGGAAAACAGCGCCAGCAGAATCCACAGCGCCGGCGTCCGCAGGGCGTCGCGCACGCTCCAATCCTCCCGGGTGTGATAGACATGGCCGGTCGCTTTTTCCCGCCACTCGTCAAACTGTTCCTTTGATGCGTGTCCGTCCGGAAACTGGCCTTCCTCCTCCGGCATATTGCGGATGAGTAAACCGGCTCCGGCAACGCCCATGATCAGGTGAAGACAGGTCAGCGCCGCCCAGGCAAAGCGCCAGTCCAGTCCGGAAATCAGCATGCTGATGAGCGGGGGCATCAGAAAGCCGCCGATGCCTCCGGAAGCGAAAAGAAAACCAAGCGCCAGAGACCTTTTGCGGATAAACCAGTGGTTGATGACGGTGGTGGCCGACA
>JAAZOZ010000184.1 GCA_012797505.1 Smithella sp.
AACAGCGGTACAAATCACGCGTGATACAAAATCTGAAAAAACGTGCCCAACAACTTGGGTATGAACTTGTTGAAACGATGGGGGTGAATAAAAAATTTATAGTGACACAAATTCAATGAGTTGCATTAAGTTACTTAAGAGGGACGAAAGTAAAAGCCAGAAGTATGCTTTGTTATTGGGCTGTTCGGGAAACGGGGATGTCCATCAGGTCATTGGCGAAACGCCTGGACATGAGTGCGCCTGGCGTAGGCTATGCCGTTGAAAAAGGTTCTGCGATTATTCGTGAGAATCAATATCGCTTGATTCCGTGACTTATTTACTTATTTACCAGTGTCCCCTCTCAGCGTCCTTGGAAGGGAGTGAGTCCCTAGGACGCGCCTTTCATCTCCGCCAGTTTTCTCTGCAGTTGCCGGAGTGTAATTCCCAGAATCCGGGCGGCTTCGCGGCGGTTGCCGCCGGTGGCGTCCATCACAAAACGCACATGCGCCGAATCGTTTTCCCTTAGCGTGCACAACCTGCGGGAGGAGGCATCCCCCTGCGGCTCCAAAGCGGCGCCGTTGCCGTTGCCGCCAAGGTCTGCGGGCAGGATCACGGGGCCACCCGCCAGCAGCGCGGCGTTTTCCACCACCTGGGAAAGCTCGCGGATGTTTCCGGGGTAGTCCCCGCGCGTCAGCCATCGCATGGCTTCCGGGCTGAATCCGGAAATTTTTTTCTGATGACGCGTACAGGCGTTTTTCAGGAAATGGGAAGCCAGGAGCGGAATGTCCCCCTTTCGGTCCCTCAGAGGCGGCAGGCAGACATAGGCGGACTTGAGCCGGTACATCAGATCCATCCGGAATTTTCCTTCCTGGCAAGCGGCTTCCAGATTGGTGTTCGTCGCCGAGACCAGCCGGACATCCACGCACACGGGGCGGCTCGCCCCCAGCGGCGTGAACGTTTTATCCTCCAAAACCCGCAGCAGCTTGGCCTGCAGGCCGATCGGCAGTTCGCCGATTTCATCCAGAAACAGCGTGCCTCCGTCCGCCTGTTCGAAAAAGCCGCTGTGCGGGCTTTCCGCGCCGGTAAAGGCGCCTTTGACATGCCCGAAAATCTGGCTTTCAAACATCGTGGCGGGAATGGCGGACACATTCACCGGCACAAAGGGCCCCGCGGGCGCGGGTCCGGCCCGGTGAATGCCGCGCGCCATCAGCTCCTTGCCGGTCCCCGACTCACCGGTGATCAGAATCGGATTGCCGCTGCGCGCCATGACCTGCGCGTAGGAAATGAGCGCCTTCATCTGCTTATCCTGCGTAATCGTGTCGGCGAATGCGGGCGGAATATCGGCCGTCTCGCGGCTGGCGCTGATCGAAAGGCCGGCCAGCAGTCCTTTTCGCTCATAGGCCCGTTCGATGGACAAAAACAGCAGTTCATTGTCCACGGGCTTGACCAGGTAGTCGTAGGCCCCCTGCCGCATCGCCCGGACGGTGGTTTGAATGTCGTCCACGGCGGTGAGGATGATGAATTCGGTCCCCGGGCAAAACGGTTTGGTCGATTCGAGCACCTGCATGCCGTCCACATCCGGCATCAGCAGATCCAGCAAAACGATGTCGAAGTTTTCCCGGCGGATGCGCTCGATAGCCGTCCGGCCGTTGTCGCACGCCTCGACATTCTTGATGCCCTTCCACTTGAGAACCCGCTTCACGGAGGACAGAGACAATGCCTCATCATCCACAATCAATATCTTCATAGACGCTGTCTCCCCACCTCATGAATGATTTTCTGGAGCTTGTCGATGCTGAACGGTTTGTGCAGCGTAAAGTCGGGCAAGGCCTTGATTTGCGGCGGCGGAGAAAGGGCCTTGCGGTCCGTCGAATAGAGAATCACCGGCAGCAGCGGATGCTTCGCGCGGATTTTTTCCAGAAGCGTCCAGCCGTTGAATCCCCGGAGACGGACTTCGGAGACAACGATATCGACTTCCGGATGCTGCGCCAGAAAATCGAGAACGTCTTCCAGCCGGTCCTGGGCTTCCGACCGCCAGATCACCGCGTCCACAAAATTGGCCTTGAGCTCCTTCAGATACTTGACGTTGTGGTCGATGCAGAGAATGGCCGGATACAGGCTGATATCGGTGGCGCCGTCCACGGGAAGAAAGAGCGAAAACCGGCTGCCGCGGCCCGGGCGCGAAAGAACGCTGATCAGTCCGTGGTGCTCCCGGATCAGCCCGTAGGAAATGGAAAGGCCCAATCCCGTGCCGTCCCGATCGCGGCGTGTGGTAAAAAAGGGATCGAAAATCTGATCCATGATATTTCTCTCGACTCCCTTGCCGTTGTCTTCAATATCCACCACCACCGCGTTGAGGCTGTCGATATAACGGCAGCGAATGGTAATGAGGCCTTTCTGCCCCGGCTCAATCGCCTGATGGGCGTTGATCAGCAGATTGGCCACCACCTGTTCGATCTTCTGGAAGTGTCCGCAAACCGGCGGAACATCGGGGGCGATGTCCTGTTCGATGGTGGAGACCGTTCTGCGGATCTGCGCGCCCACGATGACCAGCGCGCCCGCGATCACCTCCGGCACCGACATCAGTTTTTTCTGCGCGGTTTCGTCGGAACGGGAAAATTCCTTCAGGCTGGTCACGACCCGGCTGATCCGGTTGGCGCCGATTTTAAACGCCTGAATAATCTCCTGCATATTGCGGCAGACGTCTTCATAGGACAGGCCCCTCTTTTCCCATTCGGGATGGTGGGTGCTGGAACGGGAAAGAATGGCTTCCACGGTGTTCCAGATCTCTTCGAGGATCGGCACGTTGTAGGCAATGAAGCTGACGGGATTGTTGATCTCGTGGGCGACGCCGGTCACGACTTCGCCCAGCGCCGTCAGTTTGTGCGTCTGAATCATCTGCTGGAGGCGAAGCTCGCCCTCCTGGCGGATTCTCTTGTCTTCCGTGACGTCCTGCCACGCGCCGACGATATAATTGGTCGAACCGGCGGGCAACTGCACCACCCGCCAGTAATCTGAAAACCAGCGGTAGGAATCATCCATGACGCGAAACCGGTAACTGTAGCGGTGCGTTCCCTTGGCCTGACCGGCCTTGAGCTCGCCCAGAATCCGGGACCGGTCGTCCGGATGAATATGGTCGGCCCAGAAATTTTCATCGTCTATGAAGCATTGCGGCGGATAGCCGGTAATTTCCTCGATGGTGCTGCTCACGAACGTGATGTTGAAGGGCCCGTCCGTCTTCCGGGTATAGGAAATGATCGGCAGGGATTCCAAAAGCAGCGAAAGGTGATCGGTGGTCTGCTTGAGCGCTTTTTGCGTCCGGTGGCGCTCCAGCAATTCATTCAGCAGCGCCTCGTTGACCTGGGCCAGCTCCGTCGTTCTCGCCTGCACGCGTTCTTCCAGCTCCCGGTGCGCCTTGAGCAGCGCCTCCTTGGCCTTCTTGCGCCGGGTGATGTCCTCCAGCGTTTCGA
Organism: Smithella sp.; assembly: GCA_012797505.1. Lineage (GTDB taxonomy): Bacteria > Desulfobacterota > Syntrophia > Syntrophales > Smithellaceae > UBA8904. The sequence goes on from JAAZOZ010000184.1 coordinate 3,450, forward strand.
TGGCGCCGATCAGATCGCCGGCTTCGTTGCGGATAATCGCCGCCGTAAAGCGCAGCCATTTGCCCCGATGGCCGAGCTCCGGGAAAAAATCGATCGCTTCGTAGGCCTCGTCCAGCAGTTTGGATTTGGAATATTTGCCGGTGTACCACTTGGATATTTTTTCCTGGGCGCGGCTCACCAGCAGATCCGCCATGCAGGGGCGCTTCCTCGCGTAAAATGCGCGCCATTGCTGGGAGGTGCCGATGACGTCTTCGGCCCTGATTTTGGTAAGCTGCTCGAGGGCCTTGTTCCAGTAAAGGATGCGGTGATCCTTGCTGATCACAAACGCGGGAATCGGGGAACGGCTGACGACGCTCTTGAGGCGCTCTTCACTTTCTTTGAGTTCGTTCTCGACGGGTTTCGGTTCACGATCCGACGGTTTGCGCTTTTTGAGGCGGACGGTTTGTCGCCGAATGTCATCAACCGAAGTCTCTTTCGTCTGCCGCCTGTTGCCCATGACTTCACCCTTACTCAAAGTTGAGGAACGGCCTGAATCCGCCCCGGGCCGCCAAACCCCCGCGCCGCCGCTGAAGAATGGATCTGAAAAAAATTGCGTTGGAAATGATTATATTGGCTTTGGCAAAGAAGTCAAACGAATCTTTAAAATAACGGAGCAAGGTTCGGAGGTTCAATAATGGACGGCCCCCTGTCTGATTTCTACGCCTGCGGATGGGGCCCTCACAGAGGCCCCACGGATTGTCAGGCGCTGCAGAATGTGGTATGCAAAAAAATCCCTTGAACCCTGATCCCACGGGATTCAGCAAAGACGGCCGGCTCGCCGTCAAAATCTTTCAGGAGGTGCCCCTCATGCGTCTTTTGAAAAAAGTCCTGATCGCCGTCCTCGTTATCATTTTGTTGATCGGCCTTGCCGGTTTCCTGATTCTTCCCGCCGTTCTCAAGCCGGTTCTGACCAAGAAGATTTCCGAGACCCTGCACCGGGAAGCAACCATAGATGAAATCAAAATCAATCCTTTTGATCTTTCGGCGACCGTCCGGGGATTCAAACTGGCCGATCCCGGCGGCCATGCATCGTTTGCGGCCTTTCAGGAGCTGCTCGTCAACGTGGATGTTCTGACCTCCATCTTTCGGCGGGCGCTCATTCTGGAGGAGATCAGGCTGAATCAACCCTACATCGGCATCACCCGGAAAGCGGACGGAACCTATAATTTTTCCGACCTGATTCCCAAAGAAGAAACACAAAAGAAAGAGCCTTCCAAGCCGTTTCTCTTTTCACTCAACAACGTTCAAATTTCCAACGGTTCGGCGGATTTTCACGACACCCCCAACAAAACCAATCACTCGATCCGGAACCTGAATCTCGATGTTCCGTTTGTCTCCAATATCGACCACTACATGAAACATTATGTCGAGCCCAGATTCTCCGCCGTCGTCAACGGCCATGCCGTTTCGGTCACCGGGAAGACCCAGCCCTTTCAGGCATCGAGGGAAAGCCTGCTGGACATCGACATTCGGAATATCGATGTTCCCTTTTACCTGCAGTACGTGCCGGTGAAAATGAATTTCAAACTGACTCAGGCGCTGCTGGACATCCGCCTGCAGGTGCATTTCATCATGCCTGAAAAACAAGCCCCCGAATTGAAGCTGACCGGCCGGGCCGATCTGAAGAAAGTGGCGCTGGATGACCTGCGCGGAAGCAAAATTCTGCGGCTTCCCGTTCTGTCGGTCAACCTGGCTTCCGTCCAGCCGCTGGTTCCCAAGGTTCATCTTTCAGAGGTTTCGCTGGGCGGACTCCAGCTGGCCGTCCGGCGCAGCCCGAGAGGCGAGATCAACCTGCTCCATCTGGCCGGGACGCAGGCGAAAGCGAAACCAAAAGAAACGGCGGCGGAAAAGAAAAAACCCGACAAGGCCGAGACAAAGAAAAAAGAACTGGATCTGCAGGTGGACAATATTCTGCTCGATGGAGCCGATATTTCGTTTACGGACGAGGCGCCGGTCCGGCCGTTCCGAACGCGGATTCACCCCTTGCGCCTGGCCGTCTCGAATTTTTCCCTGAAAAAGGGCAACAAGGCCGGCATCGATTGGACGCTGGTCATGGACCAGAAAAGCAGGATCACCGCGAAAGGGCCGGTTTGCCTCTCGCCGCTTGGCGCCGATCTGGCGCTGGACGTGAAAAATCTGGCGCTTCGTCCCTTCCAGTCCTATGTCCCGGACACCATTGCCATGGACATCACAAGCGGCGATATTTCCACAGCCGGAAAATTCATCCTGGCGACGGATGCGCAGGACAAACCCACCGTGAAATATTCGGGGAATCTTTCCGTGGATCGTCTCGCGACGATCGACCGGGCGCGCGCCAACGATTTTCTAAAATGGAAGCAGCTCCGTTTTGAGTCTCTCGCCGCCGGAACCAATCCTCTCTTTGTGAACATCAAAGAAATTTCACTTCGCGATTTCTTTGCCAAAATCGTCATCCACCCGGGCGGCGTCACCAATATCCAGCACATCTTCGGCGAGGCAAAAAAGGAAACGCCGCCGCCCGACGCCGCAGGGAAAACGGCGGATGAAAAGACCGCACCCGCCAAAACCCCGCAGGCCGCGCCTGACGCAAAACCGGCCCCGCCCCCGCCGGACATTAAGATCGGCAGAGTCAGCTTTCACGGGGGCACCGTGGATTTTGCCGACCGCAACATCCGGCCGAATTACGCGGTGACCATGCTCAATCTCCGGGGAAGCGTCACGGGCCTTTCCTCGCAGCAGATCTCGCGCGCGAAAGTGGACTTGAAGGGAAATCTGGGCTACGGATCGCCGCTGGAAATCGCGGGTACGGTCAACCCGCTGGCCAAAGATCTCTTTGCCGATATTAAACTCAGCTTCAAAGATATTGAAATGAGCCCGGTCACACCTTACACCAGCAAATATCTGGGCTATCCGATCACCAAAGGCAAGCTCAATTTCAACGTCGCCTACCTCGTCGATCAAAGAAAACTGGCCGCCGAAAACAAAATCTTTTTCGACCAACTGACATTCGGCGACAAGGTGGAAAGCCCCGAGGCCATCAAAGCGCCGGTGCCGCTGGCCGTTTCGCTGTTGACGGACCGCAACGGGCAGATCAACCTCGACATTCCCCTGTCCGGAAGCCTCGACGATCCGAAGTTCAGAATCTGGCCGATTGTCTGGCAGGTGCTCGTCAACATCATTACCAAAGCCGTCACCGCCCCCTTTTCCCTTTTGTCTTCGCTGACCGGAGGGGGAGAGGAAATGAGCTACGTCGAATTCAACTACGGCAGCGCGGATCTTCCGGAGGCGGGGCTGAAAAAAATCGGCGCGCTTTCCAAAGCGCTGTACGACCGCCCGCAATTAAAGCTGGAGATTGAAGGCTACGTTGACGCAACACAGGATTCGGAGGCCCTGAAAAAAGCGAAATTCAACCGTTTGCTCAAAACGCAGAAACGCAAGGAAATGATCGACCGCGGCGAAACCCCCTCGCCGCTGGAGGAAATGGCAATCGGGCAGGCCGAATACGAGAAATATCTGACGCTGGCTTACAAGGCGGCAAAATTTTCCAAGCCGCGCACAGCGCTGGGCGCCGCCAAAAGTCTGCCGCCCAAAGAAATGGAAAAGCTGCTCTACGACAACACGGCCGTGACGGACGGCGATCTGGAGCAGCTCGCCGCCAGACGGGCTCAGGCGGCTCGTGAACAGCTTCTGAAAGACGGCAAGGTGGAAGCGGGGCGCGTTTTCATCGTCCAGTCCAAAACCAAAACGCCCGCGAAGAAAGACAAGATCAAAGACAGCCGCGTGGACTTTAAAGTGAAATAACGGCGCTGCGCATTTCGCTCCCGGGAAAACGGCGATCATGAAAAAATTTATCGCGATAGCCCTCCTGCTTGTGTGCCTTTGGGCGTCCTCCTGCGCGCCCCTTCGGTCGGGTATCGTCCCCACCGGGGAAATTTCAAACCGATGTCTGCCCTCTTTCCCCGATCAGGACGGCTGGTACGGCGGCGACGGCGCCTACTCCATTGCCCTGGACGGGCGGCGATCCCTGTGGCTGTTCGGAGACACCTTCGTCTCCGAAGAAAAGGGACGCAAAGACCGGATCGGCATGGAAGTGATCCCGGGAACGACACTGGCCGTCTCCACCTGCAAAGGCGAGCAATTCTCCATCCGGTATTATCTGAAAAAAGCAAACGGCAAATTCGCATCGTCCTTCGGCGGGGATCAATGGCTCTGGCCGCAGGACCCGTTTATCGCCGACCGGATTTTATACATACCGTTTTTGGTCATCCGGGCGCTTCCCGGACCGCCAAGACCCTTCCACTTCGAAATTGCCGGCCACAGGATCGCCCGGATCAAGGATTATTCGGCGGAAGATCCCCATGACTGGCCGGTGGACTACCTGGACTGGACCGGCGCGATCGCTCCCGGCATCGAGGCACTGGCCGCCGCATCCGTCGTTCATGACCGTTTTGTCTATTTTTATCCCCTGTACCGGTCCGGAAAGGACGGCGTTCCCATTCACGGCAATCTTCCGGCAAGGCTTCCCGTCAACCGACTGGAAAATCCGGCCGGTCATTTTGAGTACTGGACATCCGACGGCTGGCAAAAGGAAGTTACCCCGAAAAACGCCAGGATGATCTTTTCCCCCGGCCTTTCCGAACTGAGCGTCCGCTATTTGGCGGAGGATGGAGAATGGCTGGCTGTTTACCTGTCGCCGGAAAACAAGGGGGATCGGCTTCTGTTTGCAACATCCCGGCAACCGGAAGGTCCCTGGAGCCCACCGGCCGTTCTTATTCCCTCCATCGATGAAGTGGACCCGAAAAGCCCGCTGTACCATCCGCAGACGTTCTGCTACGCCGGCAAGGAGCATCGACAATTCGCCCGCGGGAGGGAACTCGTTGCAACCTACGTCTGCAATTCAATGGAAGACATCGATGATCAGGATAGCTTTCTGCGCAAAAATCTTTTTCTGTACCGACCGCAAGTAAAAACCATCCGGCGCTGATTATTTTTGCTAATCCTTGATGGTATAGCCCTTTTCCCGGAAAAGGCGCAAACAGGCGTCCACCGCCTCCTCATCAAAAAGAACGCCCCTGTTTTGGGTAATTTCCTGTAAAGCCGGTTCCAGGCCTAACGCGGGCCGGTAGGGACGGTGTGTCGCCATGGCTTCCACCACGTCGGCCACCGCGAGGATCCGCGATTCCGGCAGAATGTTGTTTCCCGTCAATCCATTGGGGTATCCGGAACCGTCAATCCTTTCATGATGCTCCAGAACCATCCTTGCGATGGGCCAGGAAAATTTAATATCCTTGAGAATTTCATAGCCGGATTGAGCGTGAGTTTTAATCAGATTGAATTCCAATTTGGTTAATCTTCGCGGCGAGCAAAGAATCTCGGACGGAACGGTTTTGATGCCGCCAGACTGATCCTTTCTTTTTCTTCCAGCAGATCCACCAGGATTTTGATCAGAACTTCCGGTTCCTCGGGCTTGAGAATAAAACGGTCCGCGCCCAAATCCAGCGCAAACTTCTCATCCTTGGGCTCCGTATAAGTGGCCGTATAGAAAACAAATGGAATATTACGCAATATTTCATCTTTCTTGCATTCCCGGCAAAAGCTGTAACCATCCATCACCGGCATCAAAATATCCGAAACTATCAGATCAGGCCGGGAGGCCCGGGCCATTTCCAGCGCGGCTTTGCCGTTTTCCGCCTCACGGACCAACCAGCCCTGAGCTTCCAGAATGCTTTTTAAAAAGTATAAATTGACACGACTGTCGTCAGCGATCAAAACAGTTTTTTCATGACGCTACTTTTCCCTCTCCTGTTTCGGCAGATGCTGTTCTTTTTCCACTTCTCCTTCTTGTGGCAACATTAAGCTAAAGGTGCTGCCCTGTCCCCAGACGCTTTCCACCCGGACTTCACCGCCCAGCAAACGCGCCAGCTTCCTGCAGATGGACAGGCCCAGCCCCGTGCCGTCGTATTTCCTCGTTGTACCGGATTCAATCTGCCGAAAAGGATTAAAAAGAACCCCGATGTCTTCCGGTTTGATGCCGATTCCCGAATCGGCAACAGAGATCACAATTTTTTCATTTTGGATTTCGCATTTCATCCGGACAAAGCCCTGCTCCGTGAACTTGACGGCGTTGCTCAGCAGATTCAGTAAAATCTGCTCCACCCGACGGCGGTCGCTTTTCATCAGGCCGATTTCCGGCGCGATTTCCGCTGTCAGCTTCAGATTCTTGTTTTCCGCCAGCGGCTGAGAGGTTTTAATAACTTTGGTTCATCCGACTAAAGCGTACTTTGATTCATGAATGGCCATGATTTTCAGTTTGAAGAATTCCATATCTCTGAAGCCATAGGCCATTCGTTTCATGGTTTTAATTTTATTGTTGGTTCCTTCTAACGGGCCCGAAGAAA
>JAAZOZ010000185.1 GCA_012797505.1 Smithella sp.
AACTACCTGACCACCACCGGCCGCGACAGCCGGCTGGACCATGAAATGATCATCGATCTGGGGCTTTTCCCCACGCGGAACCTGGATATCTGCAAATGCGGCGCTGAAGAAAAAAGCCGTCGGCCTTCCGGCAAAACCGCGAAGAAGAAACCTGCGCGAAAATAACCTCCCACCCGGCTGATGTGCTCTTGATAGCCTCGCTTACACCTACAAGTCCACACTATCATCGAAGAAATAAAGTTGAGGATTACTGATGGAAACATGCAACAGCCCCCCACCGAATTCCACTAAGCGCTGCGCTGGTGGCAGAAGGGGTAGGAATGACGGTACTTGGAATACAACACGTTCATATCATTCGTATCTATGAGGTCCTCTAGAGGGTTTCCTCTCTCTGCTCATCGCCGTTCCCTTCGCCAGTGTTGATAACGGCGGACACGGGCATAGGTTCTCAGTGCCCGTTCAGACGATTCGAAGTAGGGAATGCTGGCGTCGCAGAATTGAGGAATATAGGAAGGGTCAAAACCAGGGAGGTTGACCATGAGGATGGCCTTGCCGGACTGCCGGCGCGTTTCGATGACAGCTTCGGTATAAAGCCTGTTTGCCTCCGGGGTAAGCCCTGTCCCAATGATCACTACTGCATCCACAGCGGGATCGGCAACTACGGTTTGGATACTCTGGATGTAAATCCCAATCTCCAGAGAAGCGGTGAGACCGACGTCGATGGGGTTACGCAAACTCGTGCCCGTCGGAGGTACAACTGCAGCCAGGGACGCATGGGTTTCGGGAGAAAGCTGCGCCAGTCGAAGGCCGTTATCCGCGCAGGCCTCGGCGGCGGAAACAGCCAACCCGCCAGGACCCGAAACGATGGCAATACGATCGCCAAGATGCTCTGGTAGCATGGCAAACCCCATCAGGGCATCGAACCAAGCTTCGAAGCCTACCACGGGGACAGCCCCAGTCTGCTTCACAACGCTTTCCCAGACGTCCCTGGCAACGGCCAATGCACCCGTATGGGAGGCTGCCGCCAGGGCACCTGCGGAAGTCAAACCTACTTTCCAGAGGATGACAGGTTTTTTTAGAGACGCTGTGCGGAGAGCATCGAAGAAGCGCGGGCCGTCCTTTATCCCTTCGATGTAAGCGCCAATCAGGCTTGTTTCTGGGTCGTTTCCAAGATAGAGTAGAAAGTCGGCGCTCGTCAGATCGCACTCGTTCCCTAGGCTAATGGCCTTGCTGAAGCGGATACCCCTTTGTGGGGCTGCGCGGCAGAGGATGTTGGCCAGAGACCCACTGTGTGACACGAGCCCCACGGGACCCGACTCTCTTGTCAACTGCGGGAAGAAGGAAAGTCCGGAGCGCGGCGCATAGATGCCCATGCAATTCGGCCCGATGAGCCTCATCCCGGAAGCGCGGGCCACTTGGACTAGCTGTTCCTCTTGGGCGCATCCCTCATCGGTACCCGTTTCCTTGTACCCCGCCGTGAACAGGACAGCACCCTTAACCCCTTTGGTAGCACATTCCTTGACCGCGGAAAGGATTAGGTGCTGCGGCACTAGAATGATGGCCAGATCCACCGCTCCCGGTATAGCCGCGACGCTAGGATACGCCTTGAAGCCGTCGATCTCGTCCGCCTGAGGCGATACGGGATAGATCTCACCTGAGAATCCCTGATCCAGGAGTGCCATGAAAAAAAGCTTGCCCGTCTTCATACCCCGGGGTACCCCGACAATGGCCACGGATCGGGGGTGCAGGATCTCATCAATATGGTGCAATAGTTGTTCCGTGGAAGTCATGACTCGTCCTTTCTATGCTTCATGAACCTTCAGATACAATGCGCCTGAAGCGGGTGATATGTAGTTTGTCCTTTCTTCACCTCCAAGTGGAGCTTTATCAGAAACTGCTGGATTCGAGGCATGGCCCGTATCACAGGCTGACCCGCACCTATATCTGTATCACATGTTAAGTTAGAGAGCATCAGTATTTTGATTATTTCAGATTGAAGTCTTGCATGGATTGGAAAAATAAGAAAAACAACTTTAGGAAGCAACTAAACAAAAATCTCCTTGTTGATTATTTAAAATTCCCAAATGGGCAGAATTGCTGACTGCACCTACCAACAAATGATTTTGAAAATTCCTGATGTTGAGGATTACTATTTGTAAGGTGCAAATAAAAAGGACAGGATCATTGTGACCCTACCCTATCTGTAGACTCGACCCATTTTTCAAGAAAATCACTATTTCAATATCAAAGAGAGAGGGTACTGCATTCTTTTTGTTCCCTAGATCATAGGTTGGTCTGCTTACAAACAGAATCAAGACAGTTAAAATTTATTGATTACGATGGAAACATGCAATTAACAATTAATGTATTTTCCATTTTGACCTTCCTCTCGTTGGATAATGCCATCCCTTTCCATTTTGATCAGGTGGGACGCCGTGATGCCACAACCGGGGAAGAAGTGCAGTATCGGGCTTTGGGGAAATAGATGTTCAGTAAGTTCCATGAATGTCTTCGGCCCCTCCCGAAGGGCGTTATAAAGAAAATTCTCTCTCTTCAATAGTTTGCTCCGGATCTTCCTGATTGCATTTGCCGCATCCTCGATAATTCCACCATGCGCCGGGATGATCGTCTGTGCCTCAAGACTCTCCATCCTATCCAAGCTCTCCAAGTATCCAATGAGGCCACCTGATGTAGGTGTGTACCAGGCAGGTGAATTGCCAACCAGATCGCCTGCCAGAAGAAGCCCCCGTTCTCTATCAAAGAGAGAAATATGGCCTGGGGAATGGCCCGGCGTATGAACGATCTCGAAGGAAAATCCCCCAAGCTGAACTTTTTCACCTTCAGGGATAGCCTCTACAGATTCAGCGGCGCTCATAGAGCAGCCAAAATCGTCAAAAAACTGGAAGAGATCGAAGTTGCTATAATCCTCTTTGCGACCTGAGATGGCCCAGTAATCTTTTGCCAGAGCAATATCGAATGTTTCGTTTAGGTGCCGGGGTTCTAAAGCGGATGCCATATCAAGGCGATGGATCAAGACCAGAGGATGGACCTCTTCTAGAACATATCTTATGGCACCCATATGATCAGGATGTGCATGTGAAAGGACGACTGTATGGAGATCCCGGAGTTGGAGGCCCCAGTGCTTCAGACCATTTAATAGATAATCCCGCCCTGTCTCCCCACCAGAGCCCACATCTATCATGGAAAAACCTCGTTCGTCTGGGATGACAAAGACGTTGGCGGGGTTTGGCCAAAGTGGACCTGCTGCAAAGATCACCTTCAGACCATTCAGATCAGCAAAGCCATCGACAGGACTCATATTATCCTCTTTTAGATAAAGATCAGTAACGAATATTGCTTATTTTTTATAATTACAGCTTGCGTTTGAATTTGACCTGCCCCCGAAACATGTACCACAATGTTAAGTCAGAATTCTACCATTTCTTTCTCTTGGACAGGTTCATCCCTAAAACATGTTCTTTATTCCAATACTTCTTATAATTTTCAGTATAACCATAAATGATCTTTATTGTCGCGAAATGCCGGGCGGGTATATCATCTGAAATTTTTCCAGTGTAAAGCAATCCGACATTAATAAATACCAATTGAAAGAGCGCACGACGTTACGATCTAAAGGATGCTCTCTTACAGGAAGATATACCTGACAAGCGCACAAAATATGGGATCAATCGACACGGCGCCGACGCCTCATCCATCCGCTTCGGTATCCGCAACAGGCACCGGGGCATTCGTGTCCGACAGGCTTTCCACCGCTTTCAACTTTCCGGTCAGCGTCCGCGTCTTTTTTTGCGCGTCATCCACGGAACTGGCAGCCTGATCCAGCCTTTTTCGCACCATATCCAGCGATTCGCCGAAGCGCCCGAACGCCGCTTTCACCTCGCCCAAAACTTTCCAGACCTCGCCGGAGCGCTTTTGGATCGCCAGTGTGCGGAAACCCATCTGCAGACTGTTCAAAAAGGCAGCAAACGTCGAAGGCCCTGAAACCACAATGCGGTATTCCCGCTGCAGATGCTGCACCAGCGCCGCGCGCCGGATCACTTCCGCATACAGGCCTTCCGACGGAAGAAACATAATGCCGAAGTCCGTGGTTCTGGGCGGCGCCAAATATTTTTGCGATATGTCTTTGGCCGCCTTTTTTATGCTCGCCTCCAGTTGCCGGACCGCTTCTTCCGCGGCGGCCGTATCGCCCCGCTCCTGCGCATCGATCAGCCGGGAATAGTCTTCCACCGGAAATTTCGCATCCACCGGAATCAGCACGGAATCGGAATCCCCCTGGCCCGGCAGTTTGATCGCAAACTCGACCACCTCGCCGCCCTGCTCCTGAGGTTTGACATTTTTCAGGTATTGATCCGGAGAGAGAATCTCTTCCAGCAGCGCTCCCAACTGGACTTCTCCCCAGGTGCCGCGCGACTTGACGTTGGTGAGCACCTTTTTCAAATCCCCCACGCCCGCGGCAAGCGTCCGCATATCTCCCAAACCCTGATGGACCTGCTCGAGGCGTTCGGAGACCTGCTTGAAGGATTCCCCCAGGCGCCTCTCCAGCGTGCTCTGAAGTTTCTCATCCACGGTCTCGCGCATCCGGTCAAGCTGGCGGTTATTGTCTTCCTGAAGCTGACGGAGCTTCTCGTCAACCATCAAACGGATGTCTTCCATCTTTTTTTCATTGCTGGCGGTAAGCAGGGACAGTTGCCGCGCAAAGCTCTCCATCTGATCGTTTTGCATTTTGGCGATGTCTGTCATGCGGGTTTGAACAGAGTCACCGAAGGAAGAAAGCGATGCCGCGAGCTCCGCTCTTTCCTGCTGCGCGTTCGACTGTGCTTCCGCGCGCGACCGGGCGATTTCATCGCGCAGAGACCGGTCGGTCCGCTCCTGCGCATCGCGCAAAGCATCCAGTCTGGCGGCAAGCGGAGTCCCTTCGACGCGGGAACGCCGCAATTGCAAGAGCAGCAGCAAAATGATGACCAGCAAAAAAATCAGAATGACCGGAGCAATGATGTCCATCCGAGGCCTCCGTGCCGGGCAACCGTTTTCCCCAAAAGTAACCGGCACGGCGACACCATAACAAAAGCAAAAGGCGCCGTCAACCTTTACCCTTTCCGCATCCGGTCCGGCGGCACCCGTTGTCCTTCAAAAAGCAACGACAAAAGAATTATGATCTTTTATGAAATGAAGGCCTGTGCTAGGAGTTTTAAATCTTAACGGAAGGAGCGAGCCCGTCATCAAGCCATGACCCTGCAAAACGACATCATCAGCCTCCTGCCCGATCGGGAAAATTATATCGTCGGTTTTGCCGACATGGGCGACCTGATCCGGGACCATTATCCCTACCGCTACGCCGTGGTGATCGGCAAGAAGCTTGACGATGCGATCATCGACGACATTGAGGAAGGGCCGACACCGGTTTATTATGAACTCTACCAAAGCGCCAACAATGAACTCGACGCCATCTCGGCAAACATCTGCCGGCTTCTGGAACGAAACAACATCCCCTGCCTCCAGATCAGGGCCACCGTTCAGCAAACCGACATTCCCGCAGGCTTCGGTAAAACCCTGCGGATGAATTTCTCTCACAAAATGGCGGCGACCCGCGCCGGGCTGGGCTGGATCGGCAAAACCGACCTGCTGGTGTCGGAGGCGTTCGGACCGCGCATCCGCCTGACAACGGTTCTAACCCATTACCCTTTCGAACCCTGCGGCACGCCCATCACGGAAAGCCGCTGCGGTACATGCGCGATTTGCGTGGAGGCCTGTCCGGCCGGAGCGCCCAACGGGCGACTCTGGAATGACGCCACCGACCGCGATGAATTTTTTGACGCCGGCAAATGCCGCGACGCCTGCCGGCGACTCTCGCAGGAAAGGCTCCATCGGGAAATTCATCTGTGCGGCATTTGCGTTTCCGTCTGCCCCTTGGGCAAATCGTAAAACCATTACGGATAAACACGCGATAAAGAGGTCCGTGAGCTTGATTCCGCTCGCACCGAAAATCACAGCCGGGAAGAAATGATGAACTCGTAAAAAGTCACCGCTGTCACCCTGAGCTTGTCGAAGGGTGCATGGTTCGACGAGCTCACCATGACAGCATGACCCACCACGGCAAGCGGGGCTGAAGCCCCGCACTACATTGTTGTCATGCTTCGACAAGCTCAGCATGACAAAAAAGGGGAAAAATGACTTTTTATGAGACCGTGAAAAATGACAACTTCGTAAAAAGTCAATTTCGCACTCTTTTCGTCATACCTCTATGTAAAAAAAGCAAGTCCCTTTTTTACGTAGGGGAAGCAACAATGACAACTTCGTAAAAAGTCATTTTCGCACCCTTTTCGTCATACCGACGAAGGCCGGTATCCAGTAATTACAATAAGTTCTGGACTCCGACTTTCGCCGGAGTGAAGGTGTGGGTTGCTTTTTACGAGGTCGTCAAAAATGGGTTGACAGAAATTGGTCCCGCTGTTATAGAACGCGCAAATTGATTGCGGGAAAGTGTGCAATGAAAAAAATCGTCGGAATGAATTCAGCAAATAACTGGTGGTGGTGGAACCTCCCGGAGAGGAGCATCCGCCGCTGATCTTTATTAGATAAAAGTCAAAGCCGTGGAGCCCTCTCAGGACTCCACGGCTTTTTTTATGCACCAACCGGAAAGGCCGTGACGCAACGCACGGCCTTTTTTATTTTCCACAAGGAGAAAATATGTATTCACCGAAATTCGCGGATTTTGAAATTCTCGCCCAACGGGGAAACCTGATTCCCGTTTACCGGGAAATCCTGGCGGACCTTGAAACGCCTGTTTCCGTCTTAAAAAAACTGCAGAACAAGAACCATGTCTATCTGCTGGAAAGCGTTGAAGGCGGCGAAAAGTGGGGGCGGTATTCCTTTATCGGGACGGATGCGGGTGTCGTGTTTAAAGTCCGCGGTCCGAACGTGATCCTGGAAGAAAAGGGAAAAATCTCCGAGATCGGGCATGCAGGCGACCCGCTGGGCCGAATGCGGGAGCTGCTGGGCCGCTACCGGCCGGCGGTCCCTCCCGGATTGCCGCGTTTTTTCGGCGGCGCCGTGGGCTACCTGGGCTACGACATGGTTCGTTATTTCGAAAAGCTGCCCGATGCGCCGCCCGATGACCTGAATCTGGACGAATCCGTTTTTGTCATCAGCGATTCTCTGATCATCTTTGACAATGCGCGCCACACGATCAAGGTGGTGGCCTGCGCCTGCACGGACGAGGCGGATTCCTCCGAAGACGCCTACACGGCCGCCTGCCGAAAGATCGACGATCTGATTGCGCTGCTTCAGAGGCCTTCGGCCCTGCCGGAACCATCGGAGAAAACCAAGGGCGTGATTTTTGAATCCAATATGACGCCCGATCGGTACAAGGCCATCGTGGGAAAGGCGAAGGACTACATCGCCGCGGGAGACGCCATTCAGGTGGTGCTCTCCCAGCGCTTTTCCACGGTTTGTCCTTCCGATCCGGTCGATCTTTACCGGGCGCTTCGCTACGTGAACCCATCCCCCTATCTGTTTTTCCTCAAGCTGGACGATCTGACCCTGATCGGCTCATCCCCTGAAGTCATGGTGCGCCTGGAGCAAAACGACGTGGAGCTGAGGCCGATTGCCGGCACAAGGCCGCGCGGCAAGACCGAACAGGAGGACCGCGCGCTGGCCGATGAGCTCCTCTCCGACGAGAAGGAGCGGGCCGAACATGTCATGCTGGTTGACCTCGGCAGAAATGACCTGGGCCGGATCGCGCAGGCCGGCTCGGTGCAGGTCAACCAGTTCATGGTTGTGGAAAAATATTCGCACGTCATGCACCTGGTCTCCAATGTGCGGGCGCAGTTGGCCAAAGGAAAGGACGCCTTCGATGTGCTGACCGCCGCGTTTCCGGCGGGAACCCTCTCCGGCGCGCCCAAAATTCGCGCCATGCAGATCATCGACGAACTCGAACCCGCGCGGCGGGGCGTTTATGGCGGCGCGGTGGGCTACATCGGCTTCAGCGGCAACATGGATCTGTGCATCACCATCCGCACCATGGTCCTGCGCAACGGGCGGATTTTTATTCAGGCCGGCGCGGGCATTGTCCACGATTCCATGCCCGAATCCGAGCACCGGGAAACGCTCCAGAAAGCGCGGGGCATGCAGAAGGCCGTGGAGCTGGCCTGCGGCGGATTCGTTCTGGAAAACGGGAGGCGCGCTGTATGATTCTGATGATCGACAATTACGATTCCTTTACGTTCAACATCGTTCAGTACCTGGGACAGATGGGGGAAGACGTCCGGGTCTGTCGCAATGACCGGACAACCCCCGGGGAAATCAGGCGGCAAAGGCCCGAGGCGATTTTTTTATCGCCCGGACCGCGCACCCCCCGGGAAGCGGGCATCACCGTTGACGTCATTCGGGAGTTTCATGCCTGTGTGCCGCTTTTGGGCATTTGCCTGGGGCATCAGTCCATCGGGTATGCGTTCGGCGGAGAAGTCGTTCGCGCCGAACGCATCATGCACGGAAAAGTATCGCCCGTGGAGCACGACGGCAAAACGATCTTTGCGGGGCTGCCCAATCCTTTCCCCGCCGGGCGGTATCATTCCCTGCTGGTGAGGCCGGAATCCCTGCCGTCCTGCCTTGAAGTGAGCGCCCGGACCGCCGAGGGGGAAATCATGGGACTGCGGCACAGGGACTATCCCGTGGAAGGAATTCAGTTTCACCCGGAATCCGTGCTTACCCCGCAGGGGAAAAGAATTTTCAGAAACTTTTTAAAACATATCCGACGAAAGGAGCATGGATGATGATCAGGGAAGCCCTCGACAAAGTTGTGCAAAAAATCGATCTGCCGGAGGGAGAAATGATGGCCGTCATGGAAGAGATCATGGAAGGCAAAGCCACTCCCGCGCAGATCGGCTCGCTGGCCACCGCGCTGCGCATGAAGGGCGAAACGGTGGAGGAAGTGACCGGCGCGGCGCGCATCATGCGCCGGAAGGCCGCGCGCGTGAACGCCTGCGCGACGACCATCGTCGATACCTGCGGCACCGGAGGCGACAAACTGGGCACGTTCAATATTTCCACCACGACGGCTTTCGTCGTGGCGGCGGCGGGCATTGTGGTGGCCAAACACGGCAACCGGGCCGTCTCCAGCGGGTGCGGCAGCGCCGATGTGCTGGAAGCCCTCGGCGTCAACATCAGCGTCGATCAGGAAATCGTCGAAGAGTGCCTCCAGCAGATCGGCATCGGCTTCCTGTTCGCGCCGAAACTGCACGGCGCGATGAAGTATGCCGTCGGCCCGCGCCGTGAAATCGGCATCCGCACGATCTTCAACATGCTGGGACCGCTCACCAATCCTGCCGGCGCGACCGCGCAACTGCTGGGCGTTTACGACGCGAAGCTCACCGAAATGTTCGCCGGTGTTCTGAAAAACATGGGAACGAAGCGGGCGTTTGTCGTGCACGGCGCCGACGGGCTGGACGAAGTGACGATTACCGGGGAAACCCGCGTGGCGGAGCTCAAAGACGGCGTCATCCGCGCGTACAACATTTCCCCGAAGGAGTTCGTCGGGGCCACATATCCGCTTGAGGCGATCCGCGGAGGCGACCCGTCGGTCAACGCCCGGATTCTGACGGATGTGCTCTCCGGAACACCGGGCGCCTGCCGGGATATCGTGTTGATGAATGCGGCGCCGGCGATCGTGGCCGGTGAGAAAGCGGCGGATATCCGGGAGGGGGTGGAGATTGCCGCCGACTGCATCGACAGCGGCCGGGCGGTAAAAAAACTACAGGCGCTCATCGAGATGAGCAACAGTTAATTCATTTTATCGTCATTGCGAGCAGCCCCTTGGGCTGCGCGGCAATCCGACGTAGTCGTTGCGAGGACGCAGTCAGCGGCAATCTCGGGAGACGGCTTCGTCGCTTTGCTCCTCGCCATGACACGCGCAATTGGATGAAGAATGATTCTCGACAAAATTATTGAAACCAAAAAAGAGGAAGTCGTCAGGCTCAAAAAGGAGACATCGCTTGAACGTCTTCGCGATGCGATTGGCGGGCTTCCTCCCTGCCGGGACTTCAGGCAGGCAATCAGCGGCGGGAGCTGCTCCGTCATCGCCGAAGTGAAATGCGCCTCGCCTTCCCGCGGGCGTATGGTGAAGCATTTCGATCCGGCGGCGATCGCCGGGCTCTATGAGCAAAACGGCGCGGCGGCGATTTCCGTTCTGACCGACGAGACGTATTTTTCTGGCCAGAAAAATGATCTGATGCGCATTGGGCGCAACGTTCGGCTTCCCCTGCTGCGCAAGGATTTTATCATCGACCCGCTGCAGATTTACGAAACGCGCGCCATCGGCGCGGACGCGATTCTGCTGATTGTCCGCGTGCTGGGGCCCGGGCTTTCCGAATTTGTCGCCCTTTCCGAAGAACTGGGATTAAACCCGCTGGTCGAGGTTCATACCGGGGCGGAGCTCGATGCGGCGCTTGCGGCAAAAGCCGGGATGATCGGCATCAACAACCGCAATCTCGATACGTTCGTGACGGACATCCGCACCAGTTGCGAACTTTTCAAACGGATTCCGGAGGGTCCTGTGGTCGTCGCGGAGAGCGGCCTTAAAAACCGCGCCGACATCGAATTTTTGATGAACGCCGGTATTTCGGCCTTTCTTATCGGCGAAGCGCTGGTGACCGCGCCGGACATCGGCAGAAAGCTGCGATCGTTTCTGGGGAGGGAGTTGTCATGCAGGTGAAGATTTGCGGCATCACCAGCCTTGAAGACGCGTTTTTGACGGCCGAAAACGGCGCTGCGGCCGTGGGGTTTGTTTTCTATCCGCCTTCCCCGCGCTTCATCGAACCGCAAAAAGCAGCCGGGATTTCAAAGGCGCTGCCGGCCCGACTGGTCAGGGTCGGCGTCTTCGTCAATGCAAAAGAATCCTGCGTTTGGCGCACATTTGAAGATTGCCGCCTGGACATGATCCAG
>JAAZOZ010000186.1 GCA_012797505.1 Smithella sp.
AGCAAAAGCAATTTTTCCGCTTTCAGGGCGGCGGCCACTTCTCCGGCGACGATGTCGGCGTTGATGTTGTAAGTTTCACCGTTCTCCCCCATCCCGGTCGGCGCAATGACGGGAATGAAGCCGTTCGCGGCCAGGGAAACGATCAACCCGGCGTTGACGGCTTTGACCTTTCCCACCAATCCGATGTCGATAATCTCCGAAGGCGTGTTTTTCGCTTTTTCGTCATTCAAATAATATTTTTCCGCCTCCACCAGATTTCCGTCCTTGCCGCTCAGGCCAACGGCCTTTCCGCCGTGCCGGTTGATCAGGCCGACAATTTCCTTGTTGACCATGCCGACCAGAACCATTTCGACGATGTTCATAGTTTCTTCATCCGTCACGCGCATGCCCTGAATGAACTTGGACTCCTTGCCCAGTTTTTTGAGAAAGCCGCCGATCTGCGGCCCGCCGCCGTGCACGACGACCGGATTGATGCCGATGTATTTCATCATCACCACGTCGCGGGCAAACTTGTCCTTCAGGTCCTGATCGACCATGGCGTGTCCGCCGTACTTGATGACGATGGTTTTGTTGTAAAACCGCCGGATATAGGGCAGCGCCTCCAGCAGAATGTCCGCCCGCTCCATCGAACTTTGAAGTTTTTCCATCTGGGTCTCCGTTTACAAGATGTACCGGCTTAAATCTTCATCTTCCACAATGTTGTCCAGTTTCTCTTCCACGTATTTCGCGTCAATGACGATTTTCTTTTCCTTCAGATCCGGCGCGTCAAAAGAAATGTCTTCCAGGAGCGTCTCCATGATCGTGTAAAGCCTTCGCGCGCCGATGTTCTCGGTCCGTTCATTGACGACCGTGGCCACTTCGGCAATCTGCTCCACCGCGTCGGAGGTAAACGACAGCCGGATGTCTTCCGTCGCCATCATTTCCGTGTACTGCTTGACCAGCGCGTTGTTCGGCTCGGTCAGGATCCGCACAAACTCTTCCTTCCCCAGCGAATCCAGCTCCACGCGGATCGGGAAGCGCCCCTGCAGCTCCGGAATCAGATCGGACGGCTTGGTTCCGGAAAACGCGCCCGCCGCGATAAACAGGATATGGTCGGTTTTGACCATGCCGTAGCGGGTGTTGACGTTCGATCCTTCGACAATCGGCAGCAGATCCCGCTGAACGCCCTCGCGCGAAACATCGGGCCCGTGTTGCGAGTCTCCGCCGACAATCTTGTCGATTTCGTCCAGGAAAATAATGCCTGACTGCTCCACGCGGTCCAGCGCGGTTTTGGTGACCTTGTCCATGTCAATGAGCTTTTGCGCCTCTTCGGAGGCGATGATCTCCAGGGCTTCCGGCACTTTGACGTTTCTTCTTTTCTTCTTCTGCGGCATCATGTTGCCCAGCATGTCTTTCAGGTTGAGCCCCATGTCTTCCATGCCGGCGGCGGAAAAGATCTCAATCATGGGGCCGCTGCGAGGCTCGGCAATCTCCAGCTCCACCATGCGTTCGTCCAGCTTTCCGTCGTGCAGCAGTTTGCGCAACTTTTCGCGCGTCGCGTCCTGTTTGCGAATCTGCTCTTCATTCAGGGGCAGTCGCGTTTGTTCCGGATCAACATCCGTCAGCATGTCGCCCACGTTTTTTTCCGAGGGACGGGGCGGCAGCAGCAGATCCAGAAGCCGGTCTTCGGCAATTTCAGCGGCCTTTGCCTGAACATGATCCTGCTCCTCGGCTTTCAGCATGTTGATGGAAAGCTCCACCAGATCGCGCACCATGGATTCCACGTCCCGTCCCACATAGCCGACTTCCGTAAATTTTGACGCCTCCACTTTCAGAAAAGGAGAGTTGTCCAGCTTGGCCAGCCTTCTGGCGATTTCCGTTTTGCCGACCCCCGTGGGCCCGATCATGATAATATTCTTCGGCGATATTTCATCCGCCAGCTCTTCGGGAACATTCTGCCTGCGCCAGCGGTTGCGAAGCGCAATGGCAACGGCCCGTTTGGCGTCGGCCTGTCCGATGATATGCCGGTCCAGCCGCTCCACGATCTCGCGGGGAGTTAACCCTGAATTATTCATTCTTTTCCAAAAACTCCTTTATTTTTTGCTCTTCCTGACTTCTTTGGGCTTTTCTTCGCTCAGGTTGATTTCTTCCAGCGTAATGTGATCGTTGGTATAGATGCAGATTTCCGAGGCGATTTTCATCGCTTCCCTGGCAATTTCCGTGGCGGACAGATCGCTGTGCCTGACCAGCGCGCGGGCCGCCGCCTGCGCAAAAGCGCCTCCCGATCCGATGGCCATCACATCGTCATCCGATTCAATGACATCCCCGTTGCCGGAAATAATCAGGGAATAATCCCTGCTGACCGCAATCATCAGCGCTTCCAGGTGACGCAGCACCCGGTCGGTGCGCCAATCCTTGGTCAGCTCCACGGCGGCGCGAAGCAGATTCCCGTTGTACTGCTCCAGTTTCTGATCAAAGCGGTCAAACAGCGTGAACGCATCGGCGGTCGCTCCCGCGAACCCGACAATCACTTCGTTGTTGTACAACCTGCGCACTTTGCGCGCGCCGTGCTTCAGAATCGTCGTGTCCAGCGTGACCTGGCCGTCGCCGGCCACCGTAATGGCATCACCTTTTTTAATCGCCAGGATGGTTGTACCTTTAATATGCATGGATTCTCCTACCTTTTAGCTCACAGATCGAGAACTTTGAATAACCGCCATTTTTGTCATTTCGACCGAAGGGAGAAATCCATGTCCCGAATGCAATGAGGGATCTTTAGATTTCTCGTCGCTCGCGCTCCTCGAAATGACATTTTTCAAAGGTCTCGTCCGCACTACGTAAAAAAAGTTGTAGGGAACGGTCGCGTGACCTCGCGTGCCCTTTAGGGTATTAGGTTATTCAAACCGTTCCCTGCGAGGTCATAGGCAACGGGGAAAGATGCTGGAAGTAAAAAATAAATTGCCGCGGGAAGGACTGAACAAAATCCTGATCCGCGGCACCAACTGGATCGGCGACGCCGTGATGACGCTGCCCGCTGTCGCATCCGTGCGCGCGGCCTATCCCGGAGCGCATCTGTCCATTTTAGCCAAGCCGCCTGTCTCCGATATCTACAAAATGTTTTCCGCTGCCGACGAAATTCTTCCCTATCCGCG
>JAAZOZ010000187.1 GCA_012797505.1 Smithella sp.
AAGACCATCGCGGACAACGAGGAAATCGGTATCTCGGATTACATCAGGGAAGCAATTCGGGAAAAGTTGGCAACGCACAACCACAATCAATTTCAGAAAGAAATTATCCACGACTAGGTAGGTAACAATGGGACGTAAGAACAGCAGAATGAATGACAAATATGAATTCAACAACCTAAACCAATTTTCGAAGCAGAGGAGAGAAAATAAAATGAATACAGAAATGAAACTAAACGAGAATCAGAGAATTGCCGCTGAACATGAAGATCAACACATTTTGGTTTTAGCCGGCGCCGGAACAGGGAAAACATCGACAATCATCGCGCGGGTAGAATACTTAATCCAAAAAGGCGTTGATCCCCGACGAATCCTTCTTCTGACATTTACGAGACGCGCAGCAAAAGAAATGACGGACAGGTTATCGCTGAGCATTGGATATGCGGCTAAAGAGGTAACAACAGGAACTTTCCATCACTTCTGTCTGCTGATCATGCGCAAAGAGCCGGACAAATTCGGGATACGGGATTTTACAGTAATAGACCGTGACGATCAAATATCCCTCATGAATCTTGCAAGGGTCAAATATGTAACAAAAGGAGTAAAGTTCCCGATAGCTTCCAAGCTGGTTAACATTTATTCATATGCCCGCAACACGAAGATGGAATTTTCCGAATACTTAAACAAGTACGCAGAATACGACTCTGAAATTTCAGTCAAAATATTAAATGTTTTTAGCGACTACGATCAAAGCAAACAAGCTCACCGTTACCTCGATTTTGACGACATCATTTATCGGTTTGGCGAAGTACTGCATAATTCCCCTTCGATCAACGAGCAATTACGCTCGCAATACGACCACATCCTGGTTGACGAAATGCAGGACACGAACCCCCTGCAATGGCGTATTCTGGACGGACTTAAAGACCCTGCCAAACTCTTCTGTGTGGGTGACGACGCGCAAAGCATCTATGCTTTCCGGGGAGCTGATTTCAGGAATGTGCATTCCTTTAAAGACCGGGTTCCTGATTCCGTGGTTTTGAAACTGGAAGACAATTATCGCTCGACACAGGAAATTCTGGATTTTTCCAACTGGCTATTAAGAGAATCACCGCTGAACTATGACAAGAACCTTAAGGCACAGAGAGGGAACGGGATAAAACCAGTCATGAAGAGTTTTTCCAGTGACCTTGCGGAAGCAAAATGGATCGCTGAGGATCTTATCAAACGTCACGAAGAAAGAAATTCATGGAAGGACCACACGATTCTTACAAGGACCGCCTATAGCGCAAGAAGTGTGGAAGCGATGCTGATTGAGAAAAAGATTCCCTATGTATTTATCGGGGGAGCGAGCTTTCTTCAGTCTGCCCACGTCAAAGACCTTCTTTGCTTGGTCAGAGCGGCAGGAAATTCACAGGACGAAATCTCCTGGAAGCGTTATCTGGTGCTATGGCCGAAAATCGGGGATGTGACTGCGTCGCGTATTATCGCATCCATGAATAAGTTCAGTTCTTTTACACAAGCAGTTTGTGAGATAGCGTGCAAAAATGAAAAGAGATTTGAAATAATCAGAGGCCCTGAAGTCATACTGAAACATTGGAACGAACCGGCCAAAGCACTGAAAGTGGGAGCGGAGTTCTTTGAGCCGCTCCTGTCAGAAAAATATGATCAATGGAACGTGCGAAAAAAGGATTTTGACCTTCTGGTGAAACTTGCCGAACGATATACAAGTCTCATGCGGTTTATTGAAGTCTATACACTGGACCCGATAACGTCAACAGCAGCCGTATCGGATAACCAGGATGTCGTTACCCTGATTACAGTTCATAGCGCAAAGGGAATCGAAAATTCTGTTTGCTATATTATTCGCGCTGAACCGGGAATATACCCTCATATGCGCAGCATAGGAAAGGAAGATGAAGAGGAAGAAGAAAGACGCACCCTGTATGTAGCG
>JAAZOZ010000188.1 GCA_012797505.1 Smithella sp.
AACGCCCGGCTGCCGAAGCGCCGGGTTTCCCGGTCCCGCAGCAGCGTGGCGACATCGAGGCGTGGAATCCGCCCGCGCAGGTCTTCAATTTCCTCCACGATGGCTTCCACGTCGCGCGCGGGAAGGCCGTGACGGGCGTAAAAGAGGCGGGCCCGCGCGATCAGATCCTCCCCCTGCTGAAAAAGGTCATACATCTGCCGGGCCTCATCCGACAGATGAAGGCGGGCGTTCGATTTCTCCTGGATCCAGCCGGCCAGGCCGCAGTGATCGGTATGCGTGTGGGTCAGGTAAACGTCGCGGATGTCCGCCGTGGAGAGGCCGATGCCGGCCAGGTCCGCCTCCAGCTTTTCCCCGGCGCCGGGCATGAGCATGCCCGCGTCAAATAGGGCCGCCTGCCCGTCTTCCACCAGCGCGTAGGCGTGGACGTGCCGCAGGCGAAACGGCATGGGCAGGGTGATTCTATAAAAGTTTTCAGAAATTTCCGTGATCATCGGGACAAGACGGTTTTAAATTTTTCCGGATCTCTAGCAAATAAAAGCCTGCGCAGCAATCAAAACTTCCATAAGATACGCGGCAACCATGGCGGTTACCGTGAGGGCG
The DNA here is from genome assembly GCA_012797505.1 of Smithella sp. Lineage (GTDB taxonomy): Bacteria > Desulfobacterota > Syntrophia > Syntrophales > Smithellaceae > UBA8904. Next base: position 601 of record JAAZOZ010000188.1, read on the forward strand.
TGGGCTTTGATCATTGCCAGATTGGCCGGCGCCAGCGCCAGCGGATCATTCAGGTGACGGCGCAGGATGAAAAGAGACTTGAAGGCAAGAGGAAGGCTGGCGAGCCCCAGCAGCACGAAAGGAGACAACACCCCGGCCGACGCCGAGAGGATCAGAATGCCGTAGGCGGACGCCAAACCGGCCCCGTACAGGACCGCGCCCGTTTTTCTTCCGAAGCGGGCGACGAGGTTCCATTTCCCGGCGCGGCGGTCCGCCTCGTAATCGGGAATCTCGTTGATGAGGATCATCGACGCCATCAGCAGCCCCGGCACGAGCGATGCGATCAGCGGTTCGAAAGACAGATTCCGCGCCTGAACAAAATACGCCCCCAGAACGATCACGGGGCCGAAATTGACGAGCAGGCCCAGTTCGCCGAATCCCCGGTAGCCGAAGCGGATGGGCGGCGCGGTGTAAAAAATGGAGCAGGCCATGCCAAAAATCCCGAGCGCCAGCACCGGCCACCCGCAAGCCCACGCCAGATAAATGCCGATCCCGGCCGTGGCCGCAAAAAAAAGCGCGGCCGCCGTCAGCATCCGGCTTTCTTTCAGCAATCCCTCCGGCAGGACGCCGCTGCCCCCGGTGAAAAAATTCTTTTCGCCGCCGGTCTGCAAATCAACCGTGTGCCGGTAATCCAGAACATCATCCACCAGATTGAGTCCGAAATGGTTGACGGTAACGCCGATCACGACCAGGGCAAAATGAAGACCGTTTGGAGGATGGCCCGCGGCCCACGCCATGACGCCGCCCAGCAGCGCCGGCAGAATGCTGGGCAGGACAAAATGGAGGCGCAGCGCCCGAAGCCAGACCCGGGCGGCGGACGGACCGGCCGCGCCCCGGCATCCCTTTCCATTCCAGCAATATTGTTTTTGAATTCTCATGAAGGGCCTTCATCACATCCGCACGGGCCGTACCGCAAGAGCGTCGGCTCTTATTCCTTATGGTTTTTGAGCAGTTCCAGAATTTTCTCGTGATACCGCCAGGCCAGAAACGAAACCACGGCGGCCGCGACGGCAATGACCGCCAGCATCGCATAATGCTCTTCGCGCGCCATGTTGCCGCTGACCGACAGCATCATCGTGCCGAAAAACCGGCCGATCGTGGAAAGGATGATAAAGGTCAGCGCCGGGATGCGGCTGACCCCCATGATGTAGCACAGATAATCCTTGGGAAAGCCGGGAATCAAAAACAGCAGGAAGGACACCAGCAGACCCTTGTGCTCCATAAAATGATCAAATTTCTCAAAGACCTCTTTTTTGACTACTTTTTCTAAAAGCGGTTCGCCGAAAAACCGGGCCAGCATGAAAGCCAGCCAGGAACCCAGCGTCAGCCCGATCGTGGAATAGATCGTCCCCAGCAGGGGACCGTACAGATAGCCGCCGATGAAACCGCTGATTTCTCCGGGAATGACGGCCACCACGACCTGCACAATCTGGAGCGCGATAAACGCCAGCTCATCGTAGCGGGAGGTTTGAATGAAGGAGATAAGTTTGTTTTTGTCTTTGAAAAAAAGATAAAGATCGAAGTGGATAAAAAGATAGCCGACCAGGGCAATCAGCGCGAGGAGCAAAAGAATCCGGAGGGCCAAATTTCTGTTCATGGAGGGTCTCAAATTTCCGATCTGCCGCACAATCGTTTTTACGGTTCATGAAATCAGGTTCTACGGTCATGGTGCGCCGGTCGGCGCCGGGGGATTTTTATAATATTAATATCGGTTTTCGTCAAACGGTTTCGGCTGCCTTCTCACGCACCGGCAGGAAAGGCGGATTGCTTCACCCAAAAGAGCCGCGCGCTTCAAAACAGTTGACTAAATGAAAGCGATGTGCAAGAAAAACGCATTCTTGAAAAACATCTGCGTATTTTCCCGCGCACCGGACAAACCATCAGCAGGAGGGACAACATGTCAAAAACACCGCAAAAGCTGACTAGAAAAAAATCTGAAATTTATAAAAACGCGCCCATCGCCGGATTTGGCGAAAGAAAACCCGACTTCACGACCATGGGGAGAAAAATCAGCAATCCTCACCGGAAGTTCCGCGAAGTGGTCTGCGTGGAAGCCTGCCGGACGCCTTACGGACGGGCCGGCGGCGCCCTGAAAGATTTTTCGGCCATGGAGCTGGGCGCGCTGGCCATCCAGGAAGTCCTGCGCCGCACGGAAGGCAAGGTCAGGGGAGAGGATGTGGACTACATTTTCATGGGCCAGGTGGTTCCCGCAGGCTGCGGCCAGATTCCCGGCCGGCAGGCCACGATTCTGGCGGGTGTGCCGGAATCCGTTCCCTCCATCACCGTCAATAAAGTCTGCTCGTCGGGCATCAAAACG
>JAAZOZ010000189.1 GCA_012797505.1 Smithella sp.
AACTGCGTTCTCGCGCGCAGGATCGTGCAACAGCACCGACAACAGTTGCAGATCACGCTGGCCCGGTCCGCGCTGTTGTTGCTGGTGTGGACCAACCCAGTTTCTTCCGCCGCATCCAGAACCCGGATGCCCTCTTCCTTGCTGATGCGGCGGGCGAACCCGCGCTCCACGAGAAATTCACCCACACCTTCAAAAATCAGACACACCTCTTTCGGTTTGTCGCATTTGGCGACGCTTACCCGGCAGGCGCATTTTGTCAGAGCAATATAGCCGGCGTTTTCGATCAGGTGTCTGACTTCGTCGTAGGGGCGGACCTGATGCTCCGGCGTAACGGATTTTTCCACGGCGACCACTCTCATCATCGGTGTCGGATTGCCGGCAAAGGAAGCGCCGAGGCTTTCCGTATGGTAGGCTTCCCAGAGCCGGGCCAGGCGCTCGTGCATCGGGGAGCCGCCGCCCTTCATGAAAGGAAACTCGAAGACGCCCGGAATGAGAGGGACCAACCCGTAGAATTTTTTGCCGTCCTTGTTTTTTGAAAAAATAACGCCTTTATCGGCCATGGATTCCAGTAAAAGGGCGGCCTTGTTTTCATCAACGCCGGCGGACCGGCCAAGACCGGCCGGGCTTTTCGGCTTGAAACTCATGCGGACGGCAATGGCCGCCTCCTCCGGTGTAAAGAGGATGCGCAGAATTTCATGAATGGCCTCTCCCTTGGGCGCGGTCGAGGGGTGCGCATCCAGAATTTCCCGAAGTTGCTCGTAAATGTCCATCTGCGGTCTCTGAAGCGTTTCCTTATTTACAGGCACATGATTTCGTCTTCCGTCAGGTCTTCAACCCGAACGATGTCCAGGCCTCTGAGCCTGGCGGCGAGTTCTTTGCTCGACATTTGGGGCAGGGAATGAACAATGCGGAATTTCTTTTCCTTCAACCAGTTGAAGAATTTCCAGGCTTCACAATCCGCGCAGTGCACGTTCTTCTTTCGGAGATAGGCATTTCCGCTGAGTCCTTCGAGCGCTTTGTGTTTTCGGCACTTGATGTCTTTGCAAAAGGTTCCGATCTGGTATTCTTTCTCCATGTGAAATCCCTCTTTTCTCCGGAGCCGGCGGTTGCCTGCCCCGGAAGGTTGAGGGGCCGTGTTTTTGCCGGCGCCCTTTTTGTGTTGAATTTTATAGGCGGTATGATTTTGCTTGTCAAGCGTTAGTTCAAATACCCAAAATCCTGTTTTGCCCCTGGCGTTTTTGTGCTACACGACAACCCGAGGCTCCCGGATTCATCACGCGGAAGCGGCGGCCGGCAGGCTTTGGATGAGGGGGAGGATATGACAGCCCGTTGAGGCGTCTTCTTTTCTTGAAATGTGAGTCAACCCGTTTTCATGACGGTGAAGGCTAATGAAATTGCGCGGAGTAGGTTTCGCGGGGAGGATGCCGCCTGTGAAAAAGGACCATAACCCAACGGGAAAACGAGGCCGGCCTCGGCCTGAATCCAACACAAGCCTCAGGCCCGACAGCGCCCGCGGAACCGCGGCGATTCCAAAGGACGTGGATCCCCGCTTCTGCGGCCTGCGGGATGCCGTGAAACGCGGCTGGTACCGGCTGGAGGCCGGAGAGCTGTTCGCGGGCTTTCAGGTTTCCCGGAAGGATGTGGTGCTGGACGTGGGGTGCGGGGAAGGGAACGCCGCGCTGTTTTGCGCCAGGCAGGGGGCGCATGTTGTTTGCTCCGATGCGGATGCCGGAAAAATCAAAGCGCTTGCGAAGAAAATGAAGGAAGCGGGCGCGAGAAAGTTTGAGGCGTTCATCAGCGATTCGCTGCCGCTTCCGCTGCCGGACGCATACGCGACGAAAATTCTCTGCACGGAAATGCTGGAGCACACGCCGGACCCCGGTAAAATTATGGCGGAGCTGGTCCGGGTGGGCAAGCCGAACGCCCGGTATCTGATCACCGTGCCGGATGCCCGGTCGGAAAGACTGCAAATGCATGTTGCGGATCCGCTCTACTTTTCAGCGCCCAACCATATTCAGATCTTTGATCGGGAAAGATTTCTCCGACTGGTGGAAGATGCGGGACTGGCGGTTCTGAAGTACGATACCTGGGGATTTTACTGGACGGTCTTCATGTCTCTGTTTTGGATCGCCAAGCGGCAGGAACACCTGCAGGGCGCCATTCTGGACAGCATCAAGCCTCCCTATCCTCCGGTTTTGCAGAGCTGGGCCAATACCTGGGCGGGATTGATGGAGTTGAACGGAGCTGAAAAACTCATGGAATCCTTCGATCAATATTTACCCAAAACCCAGGTCATTATTGCCGAAAAAAGAAAATTCATCGGATCCGTCATCTAAATCCGACGGTGCTCTTGCCGTAATGGTTCCATCTTTCAATGACGTAAAAAT
>JAAZOZ010000190.1 GCA_012797505.1 Smithella sp.
CCTGAATCCGACACCGGCGTCCTGCTCATTCACGGATTGATGGCGGCGCCGGCGGAAGTCCGCGAGTGGGCGGAATTTCTGCGCGCCAGGGGCCTGACCGTTTACGCGCCCCGATTGTCGGGTCACGGAACATCCTCCGGAGATCTTTCGACGCGCAACGCGAACGACTGGCTGTCTTCGGTTGACCGCGGCCACGCCCTTCTGAAAACCTGCTGCGCCAAAATCCTGGTGGCCGGTTTTTCCACCGGCGCCGGCCTCGCGCTGCAATCCGCCATCCTCAAACCTCGTGATTTCGAGGCGGTGATCGCCGTCAGCGCACCCCTTCGGTTTAAAAGCTTTTCATCGAGGTTTGCCGAGCTTCTGCACGGGTTCAATCTTCTCTGCGCCAATCTGGGCATGGATCGCCTGGCCGTGAAGTTCATGAAGAACGACGCGGACAATCCCCACATTAATTATCTCCTTTGCCCGGTCAGCTCTTTCGTGCAGGTTAAAAAGCTGATGAGAAGCGTCGGACGGAGGCTGGCCGACATTCAAATTCCGGCGCTGATTCTCCAGGGTCGGCAGGACCCCAAGGTCGCCCCGAAAAGCGGGCCTGCCATCTATGAGCGCCTGGGCGCGCATCAGAAGCGCTTCGCCTGGATTGAGTTTAACCGGCATGGCATTGTCCTCGGCCCCATCGCGCGGGAAGTTTTTAAAGAAGTGGAGTCTTTCCTGGGCGCCTGCCGCCTGATCGATTCCCCGAAGCAGCGCAATGCCAGGATTGGACAGGCCCAAAAGTAGTGCGGGGTTTTAACCCCGCCATTCGCGGACATAAATGTCCGCACTACATTTACAACCTTCCAGCCCGATGATGGTGCGTGGCGTTAGCGGCGCCGGGTTTAGAGGGGCTGAAACACCGCACAACAATCATCTCTGGTGAGAACAAAGGGTTGCAACCCCTTGTTCCAGTCTGCTGTTCAGCATTCTTTTTAATATTCATTTTGACCGGATGCTCATTCCGATGTAAGATGCGCCCAAAATACGTCGGCGTCAGGCGGAAATTCATGGCAGAAGGGGAAAAAGACCGGGCGGCTCTTCGAAAGACGCGCAAAGAATCGGTGCAGATGCGGGCCGCCGGCGCCTGGGACATCGTGTATGACGCCGTCAACAATTTCAGCCTGAACGGCGACGCCAATCAGGCCGCGGCCGTTGCGCTCTACGCCATCCTGTCCGCCATCCCGCTCTTTATTTTAACCCTCATTGCCGCCGGGTCGTTCTTCAGCTCCAACACCACCCTCCAGACAGACATCGTCGGCGCCGTTCAGGGATTTCATCCCTATTTTTCCGAAACGCTCCTCCAGCAGGTGGGGCAAATCGAGGGCAAGAGCAAGGTGCTGGGCTGGATCGGCGTCCTGGGCCTCGTCTGGCTGTCGGCCGCGATCTTCAACGCCGTCGAATCGGCGCTGAACATCATTTTCCGATCCCGGCACAAGCGAAATTATTTTGTTTCCAAACTGATGGCCATCGCCATGATCCCGGCTGCCTGGATCGTCGGCGGTTTAAGCATCCTGATCACCTATATGGCCACGCTGCTCGCGAAAGAACCGACGGCATCGGCCGACGGCCTTTTGCTTTCCCTGACCATGCCGGCGCAAATCGGCCTGCGCTACATCGTCCCCTACCTGATGGTCGTGATTCTGGTCGCATTCGTTTACCGGATCATCCCCACGGTGAAAATCCGTCCCTCCGTAGCCCTGGCCGGAAGCGCGATTTTCGCGTTTTTCGTGGAAATCGCCAAACAGCTCTTTACCTGGTACGTAGCCAATTACACCCGCTATAATGTCATTTTCGGCTCCCTGGAAACCGTTGTGATCCTCGTCATCTGGGTTTTTTACGTGGCGCTGATCTTCCTGTTTTGCGCGGAGATCATGTCGTCCTTTGAGCGGCGCGACATGCTGCTTTTGGAAAGAGCCTTGCTCAAACCTCATCATTCCCTTCTAAAGGTGGACGCGCGCCTCTTCCAGAAATTCGGGCGTATTTACGCCCCAGGCGAAGTTGTTTTTAACGAGAACGATGCCGGCAGCGAGATGTTTTATGTGATTTCGGGGCGCGTCCGACTGGAGCGCGTCGACGGCCGGGTCAAAAAAACGCTGGCGGAAATGGGGCCGGGGCAGTACTTCGGTGAAATGGCGGCGCTCATTGACGTCCGAAGGACCGCAACGGCGCGAGCGCTCGAAAACAGCCACCTGGCCGTGATTGACGACCGGACCTTCCAGAACCTGATTCGTGAAAGCCGGGAGGTCGCGCTGGCCATGCTGCGCGAATTCGCCTCACGCCTGAAAAATTCCAACGCGGCCCTGGAAGAATTCACGCATCGGAGAACGCAGATGCTCATCCTCCTGCAAATTCTCGATCGGCCCAAAGCCACCGTCGATGAGCACATTGAGCAGATTTCCCGGCTGACCCGAAAAGAGCCGTCCCAAATCAGAAACATTTTTCAGGAGCTTTCCGGACAGGGAATCGTCAGGCTCCGGGACAACCGCCCGGACATCGACCGCGACAAAATGTGGTCCATGTTTGACTCCGGAATCTGAAAAAACCGCGTTTCGGGATGCATCAAAGGAGGAATGAAAATGATCCTGCACCCGCGAACACTTCATCGAATCGGTCCATTCATTCTTTGCCTCGTCCTCCTGTGGGCGATCACCGCACAGGCCGGGGAAGCGCCGCCCATCCGGGTCGGCGGCGCCGTGCCCGCCGTCGAAATCGCTTCGCAGTCCGAATATCTGCTCGATTACTCCGGGCGCTTGCAGTATCAGGACATCCTCAGCAGCGGACAACCCTTTCAACGCCACACGAAATATTCCTTTCAGTTCAGCTTTAAAAGAGCAACACTGTGGTTTAAATGCCGCATCGCTCCCGCCGATTCCGGGGATGAAACGGCGCTGGCCAGCCGCCGCTCCTTTCTGGTTTTCGACAACGCCGCCCTGGGCGCCGTCACGCTCTATGTTCCGGTCATCCTGGACGGCAAGCCAGACCTCATTGAATTCCATGGAGGATGGCGGCAGGGAGAGAAAAGCCGGGAATTCCCCTTCCTCTACCCGACATTTGTTCTGCCCGACAACCTGGATGCGTCCCGTCCGGTGGTCGTCCGGGTCGCCACCCCCTATGCGCTGCAGTTTCGTGCGACGCTTTATACCATCGACGCTTTTCGCAAAATGAGCTTTGTCCTCTTTCTGATCGTCGGATTTTTCGCCGGCATCCTGATCGCCATGATTCTCTACAATCTGGCCCTGTATCTGTTTATCCGCGACCGTCAATATCTCTTCTACATCACCTATATCGGCTTTTTGCTGCTGTGGCAGTGCGTTCTCGTCGGACTTTTCCAGTATATCTGGCCGCCGCTGGGCGCATTTCTGATGTCCGGCATCCCGGTGTTCGCAGCCCTGATGATGATTTTTGCCGTTTCTTTCGGCATTGTCTTTCTCAACACACCGAAAACGGCTCCCCGCCACGACAAACTGCTCAAGGGCCTGGCGGTTTTTATAGGGACGATCATTGCGCTGGTTTTGCTGAGACAGTTATGGCTTGGCAATTTGCTGTCCTACCTCTCGGGACAGGTGGTTTCCGTCGTTCTTTTCACGGCCGCCCTGTCGTCTTTGCGCTCCGGTTTCCGGCCGGCCCTGTTCTACCTCATCGCCTTCGGTGTCTTTCTGCTGTGCGCTTTCGTCTTCTTTTTCAAATTTTACGGTCTGATCCCCAATAATACCTTCACCATGCACATTGTCATCTTCGGCAGCGCCGCCGAAGCTGTCCTTCTGTCTTTCGCACTGGGCTACCGTATCCGCATTATGCAGGAGGAAGAAGAGCAGCTTCGCGAGCGGGAACGGGATCTCGAGGCAATCAGCGTCACGGATGAACTGACGGGGCTTTTCAACCGGCGTTTCTTGAATCCGGCGCTGGTGAAAAAAACGGCGGCGGCGCGGCGCAGCGGCACGCGATTATCCCTGCTGATGCTGGATGTCGATCATTTCAAGGATTTCAACGATACCTACGGACATCCGGAAGGAGACAAGGTGCTGGCGGCCCTGGGCGGGCTGCTGATTCAGACCCTGCGGGAAGAAGATATCGCTTGCCGCTATGGCGGAGAAGAATTCGTCGTCATCCTCCACAACGCCGACCTGAACGCCGCGATGGAGGCCGCCGAGCGCATCCGGGCCGGTTTTGAAAAAATATCCTTCCGCCCCGACCCGAAAAAGGAGATTTTCGCGACCGTCAGCATCGGCGCAGCCGAATTGCTGCCGCAGGAAACCCCCGAACAGCTCCTTTTCCGCGCCGATCAGGCCATGTATCAGGCCAAGCAAACCGGCCGCAACCGGATTTGCAGCGCGTGAAGCGAGGCCATGGGGAACAGTCGCGACTGTTCCCTACAGTGAAAAAATAATCAACATCAAACGACATGCGCGCCTGAAGGCACGCACTACCAGTAAAGCGATGATTAGCGACGTCCTGTAATGTAGTGCGGGGTTTTAACCCCGCTGATGGCGCGCCTGAAGGCACGCACTACATAAAAAATGATTGCGTCCTTTTTCTAACGGCTTGACACGGAAACCATTCTTTGAAATATACTTCTAAAATTAAAATTTCCGGAGGGCAAAATGAAAGCAGCAGTCCTGCGCGGCGCGAAGGATATTCGAACCGAAACGGTCCCCGATCCCGTCTGCGCTCCCCACGGCGTCATTGTTAAAGTCAACTCCTGCGGCGTATGCGGCTCCGACCTTCACTGGTATAAAGAGGACGGGCACGAAGGAACCATTTTCGGCCATGAATTCAGCGGCGACATCGTGGAAGTCGGCAAAAACGTTCAGGGGATCGCCGTCGGCACGCGCTGCACGGCCGTCGGCTTTTCTCCGTGCGGCCAATGCTTCTGGTGCAAGCAGGGAAAGGCGCACCGCTGCTCGGCCATGGCGCTTTTGGGCTATCAGTTTCCCGGCGCGATGGCTGAGTATGTCCATGTCCCCTTCGCGGCCCTGGGACGCAGTGTCTTTCCCCTGCCGGAGGAATTGACCTATGAAGATGCGGCGTCGGTCGAGCCTCTTTCCATTTCCTACTTTTCCGTCAACCGCGGCCAGCCCAAAACATCGGATATCGTGGCGGTGATCGGGCTGGGCGTCATTGGACTTTACGCCGTTCAGATCCTCAAGGCCCTGGGCGTGGAAAAGGTTCTGGCTGCCGGACGGAGGCCATCGCGTCTGGCTGCGGCAAAACGCTGCGGCGCGGATCCGGTCATCGACGCAGCGGCCGAAGACACGCTGCAGGCCGTCATGCAGGCAACGGATCAACTGGGCGTCAATACCGTCGTGGAATGCGCGGGCAACCAGGCCACTTTCGATCAGGCCGTAGCCATGGCGCGCGGCGGCGGCAAGATTCTGCTGGTCGGCATTTATGAAGAAGCGCTCCACTGGCAGCCCCTTTCCGTCATCAGCAAGAACCTGACCCTGGTGGGCTGTCTGGGCGGAAACTTTCCGGCCGTGATCGAATTGCTGAAAAGCGGCAAAGCGAGCAGCCGGGGAATCATCTCCCATCGTTTTCCCTTAAGCCAGGCCGCGGAAGCTTTTCGGACGCAGCTTCAGGATCCGACCGCCGTCAAGGTCATGGTGCAACCCTAAAAAAAGGCAAAACATGAACGAACTGTATTTAGCGCACACGGAATTTATCGAGCGGGACGCCCCGGAGATCCGGGCTTTCGCGCAAAACGCCGTCGGAGACGCGGCAACGCCCCGGGAAAAGGCCGTCAAACTCTTCTTCGCGGTTCGCGACGGAATCTACTACGACCCCTACCGGATCGATCCCCGGCGCGAAGCGTTCCGGGCGACCACTGTCCTTCGCCAGGGGTACGGTTACTGCGTGACCAAAGCGGTCCTGCTGGCCGCTCTGCTGCGGTCGCAGGGCATTGCCTGCCGGATTCATCTGGCCGATGTCCGCAATCACCTGACCACCAAACGCCTCAAAGAAGTGATGAAGACGGACATTTTTTACAATCACGGCTACAATGACGTTTTGCTGGACGGCCGCTGGCTGAAAGTGACGCCGACCTTCAACCTGTCGCTTTGTGAAAAATTCAAGGTCAAACCGCTCGACTGGGACGGACAATCCGACGCGGTGCTTCATCCCTTCGACATGGAGGGACGGCGGCACATGGAATACATCAACGACCGCGGCTCCTTTGACGATCTGCCCTTTGACTTCCTCATCGAAACCTTCATCACCCGTTACAGCGGCTCGATCGAGAACTTTGCAAATCAGGCTGCCAAAACGGGGCGATTTGAAGAAGAGGCCGAAGACGAGGCCGGAAAACTTTCCGCAAACCAAACACGACCGAAATGACTGATTTCAGTGAACTGAAAGCCATCCTCGACGAACGCCGGGTTTCCTCGGGCGAATCCGTCCGCCATCTGCATTCCCACGACGAATCCTTTCACGCGCCGTCTCTTCCGGACGTCGTCGTGTGGCCCCATACCACCGAGGAAGCGAGCCGTCTGGTCCGCTGGGCCCGGGAAAAGCGGGTGCCGGTCACGGCCTGGGGCGCCGGCACCAGCCTGGAAGGAAATCCCATTCCCGTCCGCGGCGGCATGGTCATGGACTTCAATGAGATGAACCGGATCATCGCCGTCCGTCCGGAAGACTTTCAGGCGGATGTACAGGCCGGAGTCATTTACAAGGAACTCAACAAGAGGCTCGCCCGCGACGGCCTTTTCTTTCCGCCGGATCCGGGAGCGGCGGCCACCATCGGCGGCATGATCGGCAACAACGCCAGCGGCATCCGCTCGGTCCGCTACGGCGCGACGAAGGATTACGTCATGCGCCTGACCGTCGTGCTGCCCGACGGCGAGGTCATTCATGCGGGCAACCGCGCGCGCAAAAGCTCGTCGGGGTACAACCTGCCCGCACTCTTTACCGGATCGGAAGGAACACTGGGCATCATCACCGAAGCCACGCTGAAGCTCGCCGGTTTGCCGGTGAATTTCATGGCCGTGCGCGCCACCTTCCCCACCGTCCTGAACGCCACCACGACGGTATATCAGATCATGCGCGCAGGGCTTGCGCCCGCCGCCATGGAATTTCTGGACGCCAACGTCGTGCGCGTGCTCAACGCCGACCGGGACCTGACGCTGGAAGAAAATCCCACGCTGCTGATGGAATTTTCCGGATACAGCCGCCAGGGGCTGGCGGAAGAAATGGCCTTCGTGGAGGAAATCTGCCAGCAAAACGGCGCTCTTTCCATCGACCGGGGAATCGGCGCTGAAGAAAGGGCGCGCCTGTGGGAAATCCGGCATCAGACCTATGAATCCATCAAGCGCTATCACACGGGCCTTTCGCCCCTGATCATGGACGTGGCGGTGCCGCTTTCGCGCTACAGCGAAATGGTGGACTTCAGCAAAAACGAGGTGCGGGACCTGACGGCCTACCTCTTCGGCCATGCCGGTGACGGGAATATCCATGTCCACGTCATGGACGATCCGCAGGACGCAAAACGCTGGGCGCGCGTGGAAGAGGCCACCCGCAGCATCGTCATGAAGGCGCTGGAGTTTGAAGGCACCTGCACGGGCGAACACGGCATCGGCATCGGCAAAAGCCGTTTTATGGAAACGGAGCACGGAGCAAGTTTGATGCTCATGAAGCGCCTGAAGGCGCTGCTCGACCCGGAAAACCTCTTCAATCCCGGAAAATTTTTTCTCTGATCAAAACCCGCCGCACAGGCCGTCAAGGGAGCTCCCCGCCATGGAAGACATCATTTACAGGGGTGTGCTGACCAACATCGGCGAACTGTCTTTTTTAGCCGGAGAAAACGGCAGCCGGCACCTGGAAGGCGAAAAAATCTGGAGCGGGTATCTGGCGCACTGGAGCGGAAAGAGCGTCTGCGCCCGCAGGCTGCCGCAAATCGATTATGAAACAGGCAAACCCGTCATTCTCGTGTGGCCGGACACGCCTGTTCCTAATACCTCCCTTGTTGAACTCTACTTCAATGAACGGCTCGTGAAATATCCCTTGTCGTTTCTGGGACATCTGGCCGTTCTGGTAAATGGGAAAGTCTTCAACTTCTCGCATTGGATGAACGAGAACGAGGCCATGAGTCCCGAAGAATATTTTTTCCGGCCGGCACTGGGCGAGTTCGCCCCGGATCCGGCGAGCGGACGCGACAATACGGAAGACCCCCAAAGGCCCTACTACGACAAATTCGGCAGGCTTTTCATGCGGACGATTCATGTGCTGAGGATTTCCGGCCTCGACACGCGCAGGCTTTCCGGATTTTTTTTCACCGAACTCGAAAAAATCCGCAGCACACCGCCCGATCCGAAAGAGCCCGGCAAGTACCGGGACTTTCATATCCTGACCAAGAGCTGCGCCACCATTATCCGCGACGGATTTCAAAGCCTGGGATTCGAGAAGATCAGCGGCATCTTCCCCCGGGATCTCTTCGTCAACATGGCTTATTTCTTTTTAAAACCGCTTCGGCTGCCAAACGTACAGGCTTCCCTTCATACGCTCCGGCAGCTCCAGGTTCCCGAGGCCGCCCCCAGCGCCATGCCGCCGTTGTTGAATCCGCAAAACAGGCTCCGGTACAGAACCCTCAGAAAAGAATACGACGTCGGATGAAATGTTTATCCCGGATTACGCAATAGCGATATCGTAATGGTTTGAATTTAATTTTTTGTCATTTCGACCGAAGGGAGAAATCTTCAACAAACAAGGATGATGAAGATTTCTCTTCGTCCCGATTCATCGGGACTCATCGAAAGGACCGCTTTGATTTTTTTATATCTCTCTTGCGAAATCCGGATTTATTTCTTTTTTGCAACCGGTTTGCGCGCAATTTTTGTTCTGCTTTTGTCCCCTTTCGCCGCCGGTTTCGCGCTTCCGGGCTTTACCGCTTTCTTCTCTGCCTTTTGTTTCATCGTTTTTTCTCTGGCCGGCTCCAGCGCAAGCCGCAGCACTTCCGTCATGTCGCTCACAAAATGGAATTTCACCTTTTTCCGCACATTGGCCGGAATATCATCGAGGTCCTTCCGGTTCCACGCGGGCAGAATGAGGGTTTTGATTCCCGCGCGATAGGCCGCAAGTACCTTTTCCTTGATGCCGCCCACGGGCAGCACCGCGCCGCGCAGCGTGATCTCTCCGGTCATCGCCAGTTGCTTTCTCACCTTGCGGTTGGTCAGAAGCGAGGTCAGGGCCGTCAGCATCGTGACGCCCGCCGACGGGCCGTCCTTGGGCGTCGCGCCCGTCGGAACATGGATGTGGATGTCGCGGTCTTCGAAAAAGTCGGGATTCAC
>JAAZOZ010000191.1 GCA_012797505.1 Smithella sp.
CAGGTCGGCGATGCGGTCGTCCAGTCTCTTCAGGTGATTGCCCAGCAACTCCAGAAGGCGCTTCAGCAGCTTCTCGTTGGATTTTTCATAACTCCACATGGATTCGAGTTCCTGCATTTCGGAAAGCGTCATGCCCATGATCTTCAGCCGCTTGATCAGCTTCAGGCGCCGGAGATCTTTTTCGGTGTAAATCCGGCGTCCGCCTTCCACGCGCTTGATGGAATTGAGCAGACCGATTTCCTCGTAATAGCGGATGGTCCGCTGACTCATCTCCAGTTGCCTGGAGAGTTCCCCGATGGACAAAAAGTCTTCGCTCATGATCGTCTCCCGATGGTCTTCAAGGTCACGGGCGGAAACGTCCGCCGTACGTTCTCGCTTCCCCGGATTTACGCTGCGACAAACTTTTCCTTCAGCTCGCGCTTTAAAATTTTTCCCGATGGATTCTTGGGCAGTCTGTCAACAAGGATCACCTTTTTGGGACATTTGAACCCGGCCAGCCTCTCCCGGCAGTGGGCGATGATTTCCTTTTCGCCGAGCGCCGCGCCCTTTTTCGGCACGACCACCGCCGCCACAATTTCTATCCATTTGGGATCGGCCAGCCCGATGACGGCCACTTCCTCAACGCCCGGAACCTGATAGAGCACTTCCTCGACCTCGCGGGACGCCACGTTTTCCCCGCCGGTTTTGATCATGTCCTTCTTGCGGTCCACCACATAGAGATAGCCGTCGGTGTCAAAACGGCCCAGATCGCCCGAGTGGAACCAGCCGAACTCGAAGGCCTCGGCGGTCTTTTCCGGATCGTTGAGGTAGCCCGTCATGACGTGGCCCGAGCGATGGACGATTTCCCCGACTTCTCCCAGGGGAACGAATTTTCCGTCGTCGTCCATCAGCCGCGTTTCCACGTTCAGCACCGGCTTGCCCGCCGATCCCGGCTTCAGGAGCTGATCTTCCGGCTTCAGGATCGTGGCCACCGGCCCCATCTCCGTCTGGCCGTAATAGTTCCACAGTTTGAGGCCGCGGAAGGTCACCGCCAGTTGTTTGATGATTTCCACCGGCATGATGCTGGCGCCGTAGGCCGCCTTTTTCAGACTGCTGTGGTAATGGTTTCTGAATTCCGGATGGTTCAGGATTCCGATCCACACCGTGGGCGGAGCGAACATATGCGTGACCTGGTATTTTTCAATGAGCCGGATCATCTCCAGGGGGTCGGCCTTGTGCATGATCACGTTGGTGGCGCCGACATACAGGTACGGCATGAGAAAGCAGTGCAGCTGGGCGCAGTGAAACAGGGGCAGCGCGTGAAGGCTCACGTCGTCGGTTTCGTACTGGCCGTCGAAAATGCAACTGTGGTACTGGGACATCAGCGCCCGGTGCGACAGCATCGCGCCCTTGGGTTTGGATTCCGTGCCGCTGGTGTAGGGAATCTGCACAATGTCTTCGGCGCTGACCTCCACCTGGGGTTCGTCGTAGGTCATGGCCTCCATTTCCGTCACCATGTTGAAGAAGCCTTCCGGCACCAGCGAATCCCCCAGCGGGAGGAAGCCCCATTTTTCGACCGTCGAAAATTTCGCCTGGTCCTTGGCGATGATCGGATACAGAATGTCTTCCACAATGAAGATCCTGGATCCGGAGTGATTGACGACGTAAGCGATCTCTTCGGCGTTGAGCATGTAATTGATGGGAACCTGGATGGCGCCGATCTTGGCCAGACCCATCATGCTGATGGGGTAGTAATGGGAATTGTACGCATAGATCGCCACCCGGTCGCCCTTCCTGACGCCGTAGCTGGTCATGAGATTGGCAAAGCGCCGGGCCTGCCGCTCAAGATCATAAAACGAAATTTTCATGTCGCGAAAAATGATGGCGATCTTGTCGCCGTATTTGGTGGCCGCCCTGCGGGCCATGTCCCCGATCGTATCCCGATAGCAAATGTTGCTCATGTTTATATCCTTTCGCTTTTGTTCTTGGGCTTTCCCTATTGCTTGCAGGAACGGTTATAAACCGTTCCCTACACCTGGGGAAGATAGGTTTTTAGGCTGAAGGCTGAAGGTCATGTGGAAGCCGTCGATTCTTTTTTATCTGAAGATCCCGCCTTCAGTCTTTTGCCTTTGTCTTTTGCCTTTGTCTTTTACCTTCAGCCTTCGGCCTTCAGTCTTCAGCCTTTATCTTTATGCCTTTGTCTTTTACCTTCAGCCTTCGGCCTTCAGTCTTCAGCCTTTATCTTTTGCCCTCAGCCTTCTTTATACTTCTTCTCAAACATTTCCTTAATCTTGAACTTCTGAATCTTGCCGCTGGCCGTCATCGGATATTCGTCCACGAACTCCCAGTATTTCGGGATCTTGTGACGCGCGATTTTCCCCTTGCAGAATTCGATGAATTCCTCCGCCGTGGCTTGATTCCCGTTTTTCAGATGGATGGCCGCGAGGACCTGCTCGCCGTATTTGGGATCCGGAATGCCGACGACCTGAACATTTTGCACCTTGGGATGCGTGAAGATAAATTCTTCCAGCTCCCGGGGATAAATATTTTCGCCGCCCCGGATAATCATATCCTTGATCCGGCCGGTAACTTTAAAATAGCCGTTTGGGTCGATCTCGCCCAGGTCCCCCGTGTGCAGCCAACCGTCGGAATCAATGGCGGCGGTCGTGGCTTCCGGCATCTTGTAGTAGCCTTTCATCACGCAGGCGCTGCGCGTGACGATTTCGCCCTGGGTATCCGCGGGCAAATCTTCGCCGCTTTCTGGATCGACGATTTTTCCTTCGATGTCCGGCAGCAGACGGCCGACCGTGGCCACGCGCAGGTCCACCGGATCATCGCGGCGGGTCATGGTCATGACCGGCGAGGATTCCGTCTGGCCGAACGCGATGACGACTTCGGAACAGTGCATTTTCGTGCGCACCTGATTCATGGCCTCTACCGGGCAGGGCGCTCCGGCCATAATGCCGGTCCGCAGGGACGTCATGTCGTAGCGTTCGAAATCGGGATGATGGAGCATGGCGATGAACATGGTCGGCACGCCGTTGACGGCCGTGCATTTCTCTTTGTGAATCAACTCCAGAGACAGAAGCGGGTCGAAAGACTCCAAAAGCACCATGGTGGAGGCGTGGTAAACGCTGTTGAGCGTGCTCATGACGCACCCGAAGCAGTGAAAGACGGGCACTTGGATGAGCAGCGTGTCCTTGTCCGTCATCCCCATGACATCGCCGACCATGCGGGCGTTGTTGATGATATTGTGATGGGTCAGCATCACGCCTTTCGGAAACCCCGTCGTTCCCGACGTGTACTGCATATTGATGACATCGTCATCGGTGAGCGTTTTCATCCGGTCGTCCAGATCCTGCTCCGAAACGCTCTCGCCCATGGCGATCAGATCGGAAAATTTGAACATGCCCGGCGTGCTTTCCCGGTTCCCGATATAGACAATGTTTTTCAGCACCGGTAGTTTGGAAGAAGCCGTCTTGCCGGGTTTGCAGGAATCCAGTTCGGGAATGATCTGCCGGACCGTTTCGTAAAAACTGGTGTCCCGGTACCGGTCGATCAGAAACAGCGTGGTTGAATCCGATTGTCTGAGGATGTAATCCAGCTCGTGAGACTGGTAATTGGTATTGATGGTCACCAGAATGCCGCCCACCATCCCCAGGGCGAATTGCAGATACACCCATTCCGGCACGTTGGTCGTCCAGACGGAAACGTGATCGCCGCGCCGGACGCCCATCGCCATCAGACCCCGGGCGGTTTTGCGGCATTGTTCATAAAGTTCGCGGTAGTTGAGCCGGACCTGAAACTGCGGAGCAATCAAAGCCGGATGATCGGGAAACCGGCCGGCCGTTTCTGCAATCACATCCCCCATCGTTTTGTTCACAAAACCTGACATAACCCACCTCATCCTGTAATATTTTTCAGCGTC
>JAAZOZ010000192.1 GCA_012797505.1 Smithella sp.
ACAAAACTCCTAACCTCTGAAAAAAACGGAAGAAATGTATATTACGTCGCAAACGACCAGCACCCTCTTTTCCCGGAACTGAAATCCATGGTCAGCAAGGTCATGGGCCTCGATCAGGTTGTCGAAAGCATCCTGACCAGGCTGGGCGATTTGGAAAAGGCCTATATCATCGATGATTATGCCGAAGGCAAAGACACCGGAATTATCGATCTGGTGCTGGTGGGAAATATCGACCAGTATCATCTCAATGACCTGAGCAGGAAAACTGAACACTACATCAAGCGTAAAATCCGCCCTCTGGTTTTGACCAGAGAAGAATTCGCGGCGTTTATGCCCACGCTGGAAAAACGGCCAAACTTCCTGGTGTGGGAGCGGCAGGAAAAAACTTAAAGATTCAACTATGTATTTAATCTCTACGGGTAAATTCCCCGCTCCTTGGGGCGAAATTATTAAAGGGTTTCCTTCTACAATACCCCGCTGCTTGCGGCGGGGTAGTTTATTTTATTAAGGTATTTGACAATTTTGTCATTCCCGCGAAGGCGGGAATCCAGAATTTTTGAAGTTTCAGATTTGACGGTCTCGTAAAAAGTAATTCGAGCCGTCACCCCGGCGAAGGCCGGGGTCCATAACCCACTGTACTTACTGGATACCGGCCTTCGTCGGTATGACGAAAAGGTGCCGAAATTGACTTTTTACCAGTTCATCAGATTTCGGACCAGTATCGGAATAACAAAAAAAGTATTTTTTAAAGCGGCCCAAAGAAAGCAATACTGCCCTACCCCAAGAGTTACGGTTACCAAAATGTAACTCACGGGGCGGAGCTGAATTTAGTCAGCAGCAAGGTGGTTCCGGAAAAATGCCGACTGTCGTACAGGAAACCCAAACGAGAACTTTGCATAATTACCATTTTGTCATCGCGAGGAGCGAAGCGACGTGGCGATCTTTTTAAATTATCAAATGCTTATGAGATTGCTTCACTTTGTTCGCAATGACTAAGAGAAATTATGCAAAGGTCTCCAAACGTGATTTGACTTTGTCTATCTCTTTGTTTATAACAAGAACCACTTAAGTGTGGCGGTTATGAAAAGGTTAGTTTGAAAGGAGCTTAGCTATGGCAACGACCTATAAACAAAAATTAATTGGCGAAATAAATTCCCTTCCCGAGGATCTGATACCCCGTTTTTACCGGATCGTGCGAACTCTTCGTTCGGAGCTGATGAATCAAACAGAAGTAAAGACGAAAAGAGGTTCGCTCAGAGGGCTTTGGGGAAATTTGGAGATCGATGAAACACATATCGCTGCGGCAAGAAAATCTCTCTTTTCTTACGAATACAAGGAGAAAGGGAATTGAATTACGTCACTGACACTCATTCGCTTATCTGGTATTTTACTGACGACCAGCATCTGAGCAAAAAGGCCCTCAAGTCATTTGAGGGCACGGTCAAGGAAGGCCAGATAGTCGTTCCTGCCGTTGTTTTGGCGGAGATTCTTTTTATAGCCAAGAAAGGTCGGATACCCCTTGGCTTCACGACGACCGTTGCCAAGATAGAGGCACTCGCCAACTTTGAAATAGCGCCCCTGGATCTCGATGTACTCAAAATAGCAGAAAGCATCGCTGCTCCACTGGAAATGCACGATAAATTAATCGTTGCAACGGCTATCCGCTATGACGCATGTTTGATTACGAGAGATGAACAGATAACAAAATCAAAAGTAGTAAAAACGATCTGGTGAAAATCGCGACTGCGATTACCTTCACTCCTCATGATTCACCTTTAACTTTCCCCTTTTTACTTTTAACTGCATTCACAATCTTTCAAAAAAGTGTGTTGAAGAATGGCTAAGTATCTCGTTACCGGCGCTGCCGGATTTATTGGTTTTCATCTTTCGAAACGACTTTTGGAGGAAGGCCACGATGTTACCGGCATTGACAACATCAACGATTACTATGACACCAATCTGAAGCTTGCCCGCCTCGACATTTTAAAACAGTTCGGCAACTTCGCATTTTACAAACGTGACATCGCTAACCTGCACGACATGGAATATGTCTTTTCCCGCCAATCCCAGTCACCATTTGATGCCGTCGTCAATTTAGCCGCGCAACCGGGCGTACGCTATTCCTTGAAAAATCCTCATTCCTACATCAGCAGTAATATTGTTGGGTTCACAAATGTACTGGAATGTTGCAGGTATAACAGCGTCAAACATCTTGTTTTTGCTTCGTCCAGCTCTATTTACGGCATCAATGAAAAAATCCCTTTTTCTGTCAGCGATAACGTTGATCATCCTGTGTCGCTTTATGGCGCATCTAAAAAGGCCAACGAACTTATGGCACACGTCTATGCCCATCTGTACGGCTTGCCCTGCACAGGCCTCCGTTTTTTCACAGTGTATGGTCCCTGGGGCCGCCCCGATATGGCGTATTTCTCGTTCACAAAAGCCATATTGGAAGAAAGACCGATTGATGTGTTTAATTTCGGTAAAATGAAACGCGATTTCACATACATTGACGACATCATCGAAGGCATCGTCCGTGTCATAAGAAAAGTACCGCAGCCTGATCCCCACTGGAACAGATATCAACCAGATCCGGGATCCAGTTATGCACCCTACAAGCTTTACAATATTGGAAATAACAACCCGATCGAACTGATCCGGTTTATAGAGCTCTTGGAAACGTGCCTCGGCAAGAAAGCAAAAAAGAACATGCTTCCCATGCAGGAAGGCGATGTACCGGTAACATATGCCGACGTGGATGATTTAATCACAGACATCGGTTTCAAACCTTCCACATCGGTTGAAGACGGTGTAAGAAAATTCGTGACTTGGTACAAGGAATATTTCATGCTATCAGGTTATCCATGCCGATGAATCGATCATTGAAATTCACCATTCATTAGAGGAATCAGAATGAACAAGCCAAATAATTTAATAGAAACGATAACACATGGTCTGGAGCCTATTGCATTGATTATCCGCGCTGGTTACAACGAGCCGGGGATTCATTTTTTCACTCCAGGCAGTTTTTCACAGCAGATAGCTTACATGAAACATCCAAAGGGTCATAAAATCAGCCCCCATATTCACAATATGGTGACGAGACAAGTTCTTTATACGCAGGAAGTTTTAATTGTCCGCCATGGGTGTCTCAAAGTCAAACTCTTCACATCGGACAGGGAATATATCGGCGACCGCATCTTGTGCTCGGGAGATCTGATTCTCCTTTGCGGCGGCGGCCACTCGTTCGAAATGCTTGAGGAAACCGCTATGATCGAAGTCAAACAAGGCCCGTTTGCCGGCGATGGTGATAAAACCAAATTTGATGAGGCATGTTCATGATCCCCGTCAGCGAGCCTCTGATCGGTTCAAGAGAAATTGAATACGTCAACGAGTGTCTGCAGACAGGATGGATTTCCTCCGCGGGACGCTTTATCGAAGAATTCGAATCCAGATGGGCCGAATACTGCGGTGTGAAATACGGCGTCGCCGTCGCCAACGGTACTGTTGCGCTTCAGGTGGCGGTCGAGTGTATCGGACTGAGCCCGGGGGATAAGGTCATCATGCCCGCATTTACCATCATCTCCTGCGCACAGGCAATCATACGGAGCGGCGGCATTCCGCTTCTCGTCGATAGCGATCCCCGCACTTGGTGCATGGATGTAAAACAAGTTCGTGAGAAGGTTGAAGCGGAAATGAAAAGTGGGGATGGAAAACTTAAAGCCATCATGCCCGTCCACATTTACGGCCATCCCGTTGACATGGACCCGATTCTGGAGCTTGCCGAAAAATACGATTTAAAAATTATTGAAGACGCAGCCGAAGTTCACGGCGCCGAATATCTGACCGGCCGCAACACACCGACCCCCCTTTGGAAAAAATGCGGTGGCCTCGGTCATATCAGCGTTTTCAGTTTCTATGCCAATAAACTCATTACTACAGGCGAAGGCGGAATGGTCCTGACCAATGATCCGGTTTGCGCCGATAAAGCGCGCTCGTTACGCAATCTTTGCTTTCGTCCGGAGCAGCGGTTCTTGCATACTGACCTCGGTTACAACTTCCGTATGACCAATCTGCAGGCAGCCATTGGTCTAGGTCAGTTGGAACGTTTGCAGGAAATCATCGATAAAAAGCGCTGGATGGGCAAAGCTTACACAGAAAGGCTACGTGGCATTCAGTGTCTTCAATTGCCCGTGGAACAATCTTGGGCCAAATCGGTCTATTGGATGTATGGCATTGTTCTTGACGAAAGCACAGGATTTGATGCCGTCCAATTTGCTCTAAAGCTAAAAGAAAAAGGCGTGGAAACAAGACCTTTTTTTCTCGGAATGCACGAACAACCGATTTTTCAAAAAATGGGGCTTTTTCATAATGAAAAATATCCAGTTACTGAACGAATAGCCAGACAGGGGTTATATTTGCCCTCGGGATTGACACTCACGGAAAAACAACTTTCTCATGTCTGTGACACTGTAAAAAACGTTTTGGATGATGCACGATAAGGAAAGAAATATTTATGATTGAAAATCAAACAAGAGATAATACTCAAAACAAGCAAGAAGTATTTGCTGACTACGCCCGCTATTACGATTTGCTCTACCGGGACAAAGACTACCAAGCGGAAGCCGAATACGTAGCAGGGCTGATTCGGAAATTTCATCCGACGGCGCAGAACATTCTTGAGCTTGGTTCCGGCACGGGAATTCATGCCAGCCTCCTGTCTGAAAAAGGTTATTCTATTGACGGCGTTGAGCGCAGCCCCGAAATGCTGGCTCGCTCTTTGTCCCTGAAAGAAAGAATAAAGTCAGCGCAAGGACAACTGAATTTTCATCACGGAGACATCAGAGAAATCCGTTTAGACAAAAGTTTCGACGTCGTTATATCTCTCTTTCACGTCATCAGCTACCAGACAACCAACAAAGATGTCGCGGCAGCTTTCAAAACCGCGCGGTATCATCTGAAACCCGGCGGCATCTTTATCTTTGACATCTGGTATGGCCCCGCGGTTTTAACCCAGCGTCCCGAAGTCCGCATCAAACGAATGTCTGATGAAATAATCGAAGTGACTCGTCTGGCTGAACCGGTTCTTCACCCCAACGAAAATCGAGTGGACGTTAATTACCACGTCTTCGTTCGGGATCGGAAAACCGATGCTGTCAAGGAATTTAAACCCAGATTTTCCATTAGATGATTTTGATCGAATCAACTGATTTGCGCGTGATAGTAGTTGAAAGAACGAACGTAACATGCTCTAATGGAAACCATTAGAAATACATTATGCATATCAGCATGTTACGAGGTGATGA
>JAAZOZ010000193.1 GCA_012797505.1 Smithella sp.
CGGTGATGAAAACCTTAGTCAAGAAGGTGGAAAACTATGAATAAAGAAGTGGAATTGAAACAGGGGCAGAATCAACTTTTTTCCGATCCGGATGCGGACAAAGCGAGGGAGTTTTTCCGCAGTAAATCACGCGCGATGGTCAACAAAGTCACCACGGTGGACGAGGCGGTGAAAAGGCTGGTCAAAGACGGCGACTATATTGCCATCGGCGGATTCGGCGCCAACCGAATCCCGACGGCGGTTTTGCATGAAATTGCCCGCCAGGGGAAGAAAAATCTGGCGTTTGCCGGCCATACCGCCACGCACGACATGCAGATTCTGGTCGGCGGGGAATGCATCGACCGGCTGGATATCGCCTACGTTATCGGTTTGGAAGCGCGCGGCCTTTCCCCCAACGCGCGACGCGCGGTGGAAAGCGGGAAAATCAAACTCACGGAGTGGACGAACGCGACCCTTTCCTGGAGGCTCAAAGCCGCGGCCATGGGGCTTTCCTATCTTCCGGCGCGCAACATCATGGGAACCGACACGTTCAAGTACAGCGCGGCCAAGGAAGTCCTCTGCCCCTTCACGAATCAGAAATTTGCCGCCTTTCCGGCCCTGTATCCGGATTTCGCGGCCATTCATGTCCACGAATGCGATGTTTACGGGAACGCGCACGTCTTTGGATCGACCGTGTCGGACCAGGATCTGGCCAAGGCGTCCAAACGCGTGGTGATCACGACGGAGAGGATCATCTCCAACGATGAGATCCGGCGTCAGCCGACCGCCACCTTCATTCCGTTCTGGTGCGTGGATGCGGTTGTGGAAGTGCCCTACGGCAGCTATCCCGGAAATATGCCTTACGAATATTTTTCCGACGAGGAGCATATCCGGCAGTGGCTCAAAATCGAGAAAGATCCCGAAGAGTTCAGAAAATTTTTCAAAAAACAGATACTGGACACGAAGAATTTCTACGAATACCTGGAGCTCAACGGGGGTATCGCGAGAATGCTGAAGCTGCGCGCCATTGAGCATCTGACGCATAACCGATAAGGAGGAGAACTATGGCGGATTATAATGCAATGGAACTGATGATCTGCGTGGCCGCGCGAAACCTGGAGAACGGCGCCACCGTTGTCGTGGGAACGGGGGCGCCCTGCGCCGCGGCAATGCTGTCGCAAAAGACGCATTCGCCCAATCTCACCATCATGTTTGAAGCCGGCGGCGTTGCGCCGATTCTGCCGTCCATGCCGATCTCGGTGGGGGACTCGCGGACGTTTCACAAGGCCATTCTGGCCAGCTCCATGCCGGATATCATGGAAACCTGTCAGCGCGGCATGGTGGACTACACCTTTCTGGGCGGCGCGCAGATCGACATGTATGGGAACATCAATTCCACCATGATCGGCGCCAATCACGCGAAGCCGAAAGTGCGGTTTCCGGGGTCCGGCGGCGCCAACGATCTGGCGTCCCTGTGCTGGCGGACCATGGTGATGACGCCGCAGGATTCCAAACGCTTCACGGACAAGATCGATTTCATTACGTCCCCCGGGTATTTGAGCGGCGGGAATTCGCGCTATGAGGCGGGGCTTCCCAAGGGGACCGGCCCCTACCGGATCATCACCAATATGGCGATCATGGGCTTTGACGACACGTCCAAGCGGATGAAGGTGCTGAACATCAACCCCGGCTACAACCGGACGGATATCCAGGACAACTGCGGCTTTGAACTGCTCTGGGCCGACCGGATCACGGAGACGGAGCCGCCCCATGAAGAGGAGCTGCGGATTCTTCGCGAGGAGGTGGATCCGCACCGGTATATTATAGGAAGATAGGCCGATCTGCTCCTCTCGCGGTGTCTGCGGGGGTGGGCGCAACCCTTAAGGAGAAAAATCATGTCCGATCAATTTCAAGGCATTGAACCGATGGTTTACCAAAGCCAGATCAATGTTCCCTATTCCTGGTGGGCAGGCGACACGGCGACCCGGTTTTTTGTGACGCTTCGCGATGAAAAGAAAATCACCGCGACAAAATGCGGCGACTGCGGAAAGGTATTGCTGCCTCCGCGCAAGATTTGTCCGCGCTGCTTCACCGAAAATATGGAATGGGTGAAGGTGTCCGATGAAGGGACCGTCCTTTCCTTTGCCGTGGCGAGGCGGCCCTTCGCCGCCATTCCTGCGGATAAGAAGGTTCCGGTGATCTGGGGGCTGATTCAACTCGACGGCGCCGATACCGCCCTGCTGCATTATCTGGACGGCCTCAGGCCCGAGGACGTGAGCATCGGCATGCGCGTCACGGCCGTGTACTCCGAGGCGCGGAAAGGAACCATCCGCGACATTTCGCATTTCAAACCGGTTAAATAGGGGAGGAGCCACAGCTATGGACAGAGCAGCGATCATCGGCGTCGGAATGACGAAAATTGAAAAAAGAAAGATCAGCCAGACCTTCGCCGACATGGCGTGGGAGGCTGTGAACAAGGCCCTTACTGACGCGGGGATGACCATCGACGACATCGACAACGTGGTGACGACCTCCAGCGACTTCTGGGACGGCCGGACGATTTCCTGCATGGCCGTGGGAGACGCCAGCGGCGCGGCCCACAAGAACATCTCCTGTGTCGAGGGCGACGGCGCCTACGGCGCTTTTTACGGCATGATGAGAGTCCTTTCCGGTTCTTACAAGACCACGCTGGTGACGGGGCATACGAAAGGTTCCGAAAGCGTGTCGAGCCTCATTACCAATGCAGCCTTTGATCCCATCTACGAGCGGAGCCTGGGGATGGACATGATCACCGCCTGCGCGATGCAGGCCCGCTCCTACATGCACCGTACGAAGACGACCGCCCAACAGATGGCCCTGGTATCCGTGAAGAACCACGGCAATGCTTTCAAAAACCCGCTGTCTCAGCTTCCCCTGAAGATCGCCGTTCAGGACGTTCTGCAATCAGAGATGATTGCGGACCCGCTCCACAAACTGGACTGTTCTCCGGTATCCGACGGTTGCGCGGCGGTGATCATTGCCCATGAGTCGGTTGCGGAGAAATTCAAGCAGCAGCCGGTTTGGATCAAAGGCGTTTCGTTTTGCGCGGACAGCTTCTTCTTCGGTGACCGGGATCTATCTCACGCCCGATCGCTTGCCGAAGCGGCGAAGAAGGCCTATGCGATGGCCGGCATCCGGGACCCGAAAAAAGAAATTGATGTAGCGGAACTATATGACGCTTTTACTTATCAGGAACTTTTGTGGCTTGAAGAAATGGGGCTTGCCGATGATGCAACGGCAGGGAAACTCTTAGAAAAAGGAGAGTTTAACATCGACGGAAGGCTGCCGGTGAACGCCTCCGGCGGACTGCTTTCCGGGCATCCCGTCATCGCCGCCGGCCTCTACAGCATGGGCGCGGTAGTCCGGCAGATTCGGGGAGACGCGGGCGGTTTTCAGGTGAAAAAGGCGAAAACCGGCTTGGTGCACGGCGTGAACGGCCTGGGTGGCCAGTCCCACTGCGTGTTTATTCTTGATAAGGATAAGTAGGAGGAGAAACCATGGCTAAACGAGTTGCAATTGTAGGAACCGGACAGACCTTCCATAAGAGCCATCGCCCGGACGTGAACGGACAGGAGCTTATTAACGAGGCCGTCCTGAGAGCGCTCCAGGACGCCGACCTGAAGATGAAGGACATCGATGCCATCGTCATCGGGAACATGGACCATTTCGAAGGGATCAACTACGTGGACTGCTGGAGCGTGGACGGTTCCGGCGGGACGATGAAACCCATTATCAAGCTGACCACCGGCGGAACCACAGGATGCACCGTCGCTATCGGCGGATACCATCTGGTCGGCTCAGGAATGTTCGACAGAGTTCTGATCATCGGCTGGGAAAAGAATTCCGAGTCGGACACCACCGGCGCCATCACCACAGCCTTCGATCCCATCTGGGACCGCCTGGTATTTGCCGGCGCCATATCGGGACTGGCGGCGGAGGCGCAGGCCTATATGGCCCGCTATGGCGCATCGGACCGCGACGGCGCCCGGGTGAGCGTGCGCGACAGGAAGCACGCGATGAACAACCCGCACGCGCAGCTTCGCAAGGAGGTCAGTCTTGAAGAAGTGCTGGCTTCTCCGATGCTGGCCGATCCGATCCATCTTCTGGACGTATGCCCCCGCACCGACGGCGCATGCGCGGTCATCATGGCCAGCGAGGACGTGGCGGAAAAAATCTGCCCCAAACCGGACTGGATCTGGGGCACGGCGGCGCGGCATTCCTACAGCTACCTGGGCGATGCCGATTACGGCCGCTTGACCAGCATGCGGGAAGGTTCGCAGGAACTCTGGAAAAAAGCAGGCATCAAGGAGCCGCGCAAAGAACTGGATGTCGTCGAGATGTACCAGCCCTATTCTTTCGGCGGCCTGATTTGGATTGAGGATATGGGCCTTGTGGGTCCCGGTGAGGCTCCCCAATACATCTGGGACGGCAACACCGACATGAGCGGCGAACTGCCGATCAATCCGTCGGGCGGCGTCATCTCCTGCAATCCCATCGGGGCGACCGGCCTGATCCGGTGCGCGGAAGCGGCCATGCAGGTAATGGGTAAAGCGGAAGGGCGGCAGGTTCCGGACGTCAACTTTGCCTTTAGCAGCGGTTTCGGCGGTTGCTGGTGGACGGATATGATTCTGCACGGCAAGAACAAACCGAAGTGATCTAAAGAGGAGTAGGGATTATGGTTGAGAAAGAACATATCATCATTGAATCAGGCGATGCGGTGCAGCCCTTCGCATATTCCGTGGGCATGCACGGAAGCAGGTTTTTTGCGGAGATTCGCGACAATAAACGGTTTCTGGGGGTCAAGTGCCCCCGATGCGGGAAAGTGTATATTCCGCCGCGCGGCGTCTGCGGAGACTGCTTTGTCGAGATGAAAGAATGGGTCGAAGTGGGTCCGAAAGGAGTCATCGGCACCTTTACGATTCTTCGCTACGCATTTATCGACCCGGAAACGGGCGCGCAGAAGCCGGTTCCCTACGGCTACGGGTTTATCAGGTTTGACGGCGCCGATACCCTGTTTCAGCACTACATCAACATTGAGGATGAAACGAAGATCCGGGTGGGCGCCCGGGTGGAGCCGGTATTCGCCAGGGAGCGCAAGGGCAGCATTCGGGACATTGAGTATTTTAAAGTCATCGACTGATGGCCGCAAAGGAGTCGCCGACGGTTGAGATCAATCCATTCAAGCGGATCCTGAAGATGCCGGGGGCGCTGTGCGGGGGAATCAGCACCGGCAGCGATAAAATCCGCAGCGGCTACGGCAACGGGGACTGCCTTTTCTTTGATTTTGAACACCTGGTCTTCGCCGTGGCGGACGGCACGGAGCGCTTCCCCTGGGCGTCCCGCGATCTTTTACAGCGGTTGGCGGAGAGGCTTTCGCGGTCCGGCTCCCCGGAAACGGCCCGGGATTGGAAGGACATGATGAACAACGAAATTTATGCCGGTCAAAAGTACCAGCATAAGACCACCTTCAGCGCCGTCTCCCTTCGCCGCGAAAAAGAGGCTGTAACCCTGATCATCGCGAACGGAGGAGACAGTGTTGTAACGGTGATGGACGGCCTCACGGCAAAGATTCGCCGCCAGACGGGACGAAACATGGAATTTGCGGGAAGAAGCAGAGAGATTGTGGAGGTGATGGAGCATCGGGTGTCGGACCAAAACGTCCGGGTGCTTCTTTCCACGGACGGATTCGATGATGTGTGGCGCTTCTGCCTGCGCCGATCGCTCGTAGGCTCCGCGCGCGAAGTCCTCGAACGGGTTGGGCTGGACGGGATCAGTGAAGAAATTTTCGGGATTCTGGAAGGGCAAAGGGGCCGTTTTGAGTATGACGATGTCGGCTTTATTCTTCTGGATCCGAACGTAGTGAAGCGGGTGAAGGGAAAAGCTCTGATCATGGGGGGAACGAGGCCTTTTGAGGAAGAGTGCTACCGGCAGCAGTATACACCCCAGGTGTACGACCGGTGGATTCCTGATGCACAGTGGGATGAACAGGAAGAAATGCTTGCCGGAGCGGGAATCCGGGTGCTGAAGGCGGGGCCGTGTTGACCGGCTGCAAAGCGCAGCAAGCTGCCAGGAAAATGTTGCTGAAAAGATGAATGAACGCAATAAAAATGATTTGTTGAATATGAGGCGCGCCCAGTTAACGGCTGCGGCTTACAAGGTGGTTGC
The DNA here is from genome assembly GCA_012797505.1 of Smithella sp. GTDB lineage: Bacteria > Desulfobacterota > Syntrophia > Syntrophales > Smithellaceae > UBA8904. The sequence goes on from JAAZOZ010000193.1 coordinate 6,184, forward strand.
GCAGAAGGGGTACAACGACTTCACCATCAAGGATATTGCCGAGGAAGCCGGCCTGTCCACGGGGCTGGTCCACTACTACTTCAAAAACAAGGAAGACCTGCTTTTCAAGCTGCTCAAGGAGATGAACGCCAATCTTCGGGACAGTCTGAAGAAGGCGCTCGAGGAGCTTTCCGAGCCCAGGGACAAACTGGTGGCTTTCTGCGACGAAGCCTTCGCTCTGGTGGAAAAGGAAAAGGCTTATTTTTACGTACTCATCGATTTCTGGGCGCAGATCAATCATGACGCCAGGATTCGCCAGGCGAATGTCAAGCTTTTCCAGAGCTACCGCGCCGAGATCGCGGCAATCCTTCAGGAAGGCGTGGCCAAAGGCGTTTTTACGGTAGAGGACGTGAAACTGACGTCCGTGATCATCATTGCCCTTATCCAGGGAACCATCATCCAGTATGCGATTGACAGCGAAGGGTTCAATTACAGAGAGATCAAGGAGCAGATCAAGGAGCAGATCCTCTCCAAAATCGTCAACGGAAAATAAGGCATTATAAGGAGGCACTCATGGAATTCGGCTTTACGGAAGAACAGTTGATGTTCAAAGATTCGGTCTATAAGTTCGCAAAAAAAGAAATTGTGCCGCTGGTCGAGGAGGCGGATCTCAAAAGCGAGTTCTCCATGGAGGTGTGGCGGAAGCTGGGAGAGATGGGCATCCTGGGCCTTCCGTTTCCGGAGGAACTGGGCGGATCGGGCGCCAGCGTGGAGACCTGCTGCCTGGCCGGCGAGGCTCTGGGGCACGCCGGCGTCGATCAGGGCCACCTGCTCGCCCTGGGCGCCCACACCTACCTGTGCGCGGACACGATCTTCAAACACGGTTCGCCCGAACAGTTGAAAAAATACATTCCGAAGCTGGCCGGCGGCGAATGGATCGGGTGCATGGGACTGACGGAGCCGGGCGCCGGTTCGGACGCCGCGTCCATCACGACCACGGCGGTCAAAAAAGACGGCAAATGGATTCTCAACGGGACGAAGACTTTCATTACCAACGCGCCGGTCTGCAACGTCTGTGTGGTGTATGCCACGGTGGACAAAGCGCTCAAACACAAGGGCATCACCGCCTTCATCGTCGAGAGGGGCTTCCCCGGATTTGCAACCGGCGCGCCCTTCCACAAAATGGGCGTGCGGGCATCCGCGACCTCCGAAGTCATTCTGGACAACTGCGAAGTTCCGGAAGAAAACCTGCTGGGCGAGGTCGGCCGGGGATTTGAATACACCCATGAGACCCTGTCCTGGGACCGCAGCTCCCTTCTGGCGCCTTTTGTCGGCGCCCTGCAGTTCGCCATCGAGACCTGCGCCAAATACTCCCAGGACCGGGTGCAGTTCGGCCGTCCGATCAACGCTTTCCAGGCGATCCAGCACAAACTGGCGGATATCAAGATGATCAAGGAGGCCGCCAAAATGGTCGTTTACCGCGTGGCGCACGACAAGGATTCCGGCAAGCCTTTGAATCATCTGCATACGTCCGTGGCGAAATCCATTGTCGGCGACTATGGCATCAAAGCCGCGAGCGACGCCGTGCAGATCTTCGGCGGCTACGGGTTCATCCATGAATATCCGATCGAGCGGTTCCTGAGAGATGTGAAACTGGCGCAGATCGGCGGAGGAACCTCGGAAATGCAGAAATTCATCATCTCCCGCATTTTGAGCTTTATGTAGCCGGGGGGCGGAAGCAGAATAACCAGACATCCATTCAAGGAGAATATGCCATGAACTATGATTTCACACCGGAACAGTTGTCGATCAAGGACAATTTCACGAAGTTTTGCGCGAAGGAAATCGAACCGCGCGCCTCGCTGCTGGATGAGGCGCCGCATGAAGAAGTTCCCAAACTGATTAAAGCGAACATCAAGAAGATGGCCGGCATCGGCTATCTCGGCATGGGGCATGAGGAAGCTTACGGCGGCACGAATCTCGACCTGATCAGTCAGGCCATCGCCGGAGAGGCGGTGGCCGGCGCCTGCGCCTCCACCTTTTTATCCTGCGGCGCCTCCAGCGGGCTTTTCGGCATGCCGCTCCGCCTGTTTGGCAGCGAAGAGCAGAAGAAAAAATATCTTCCCGGCGTTATCAAAGGGGAAATCATCGGCTGCTTCGGCCTGACCGAGCCGGAGGCCGGCTCCGACGCGGCGTCCATCAAGACGACCGCCGTGAAAGACGGGGACAAGTGGATTCTCAACGGCACCAAAACATTCATCACCAACGCCACCATCGCCGATGTGGCGGCGGTTTTTGCCTACAATGACCGGGCAAAGGGGCCGGGGGGCGGCGTGACCTGCTTCCTGGTGGAGGCGGGCACCAAAGGATTCCGGGCGGGTAAACCCTTTGACAAAATGGGGTTCCGCGGCTCCCCCACCGCCGAACTGATCCTCGAGGACTGCGAAGTGCCGGACAGCGCCGTTCTGGGCGCGGTGGGCAGCGGCTTCATCCAGGCGATGATGACGCTGGAATACGGACGGATCGGCATGGCGACCGTTTGTCTGGGCATCGCGTCCAAATGCCTGGAACTGGCCAACAAGTATTCCAAGGAGCGGGTCGTTTTCGGCAAGCCGATCAACCGTTTTCAGGAGATTTCCTTCAAACTGGCCGATATGCTGATCATGTCCGATACGGCGAGACTCCTCATTTACCAGGCTGCATGGGCCAAAGAGACGAATCATCCCGAATCCGCGGTGCTGGCGTCCGTGGCCAAACTCTGGGCTTCCGAGACCGGCAAGCAGATCTCCGATCTGGCCGTTCAAATCCATGGGGGCTACGGCTATATGAAGGAATACCCCGTGGAGCGCCTCTACCGAGACGCGAGGCTGGGTGAAATCGGCGAGGGCGCTTCGGAGATTCAGCGCATCCTGATTGCCAAAGACCTGATCCGGAAGTACGCGGCATAAACGCTCAGGCAAAGCAGTCCTCCATTCGGGGGCATGACCCTATTTCAAGGAGAAATGCACATGGCCATCGACACGAAATTTGTCGGCAAGACCTACCCATCCTATACCTATGAGGTGGGCAAGGAAAAAATCAAAGAATATGCGAAAGCGATCAAAAATTTGGATCCGCATTATCTGGATGACGATTTCGCCGCAAAATCGAAGTACGGCGCGATCATCGCGCCGCCCACTTTTGCCGTGGTCTTCGGCGCCTATCTGATCGAGCCGGTGTTCAACGACAAAGATCTGAACCTGAACATGGCGATGCTGGTACACGGCGAGCAGGAACTGGAGTTTTTGGAGGTGGTGAAGGCGGGAGACGCCATCACCACCGGCGCAAAAATCATCAGC
>JAAZOZ010000194.1 GCA_012797505.1 Smithella sp.
GCATGTGTTTCAGTACGAGCCGCCGGAAGATCCGGAGGCTTACATTCACCGCGCCGGCCGCACCGGGAGGATGGGATCCAGCGGCGTGGTCATTTCGCTCGTCGCGGAAATGGAAAAATTCAAGATCCAAAGCATTGCGCGTTTTTACAATATTTCCATGGAAGAACGTTCCCTGCCCGGCGATGAGGAACTGGAGCGGGTGGTGACCGAAAGGATCACCGCTCTTCTGGAGGCGCGCCTGCGCGGCCGCGACAACATCCAGATTGAGCGCATGCAGCGCTTTAAGCCGCTGGCGCGCAATCTGGCTCAGTCCGAAGATGAGCTGGCCATCATCACGATGCTTCTCGACGATTACTATCAGCAGTCTCTGCATACGCCGCCCGCCCAGCCTGCGGCGGATGACGCGGAGGAAGCAGGAACGGCCGGGCCAAAGCAGAAGCCGAAGCCCCAGCGCCCGAATAAAAGGCCGCGGTCACGAAACCGGAAAGAGAAAAAACAGCCGCAACAGCCGTAAGAGGTTGACTTTTCAGACGCCTTGATTTAATACGCAAAAGCATTCAAGGAAAAACCACAGGGGATTTGTGAGGCCATGAAAAAAAAGGATTTGTTGAACAAACCCGTTCGTCACATCGACATCACGAAGATCAACGCCGTGGAAATTATTAAAGGCATGAAGAAAATGTCCTTTTCCGCGCGCGATCTGGCCTCAGCCGCCGAACTTTACGACCGGATGCTCAAAGAGAAAAACTGCGCGGTCATTCTGACGCTGGCCGGCTCCACCAGCGCGGCGGGCTGCATGCAGGTGTATGTGGACCTGGTGAAAAACAATATGGTGGACGCCATTGTGGCGACCGGCGCGTCGATTGTGGATATGGATTTTTTTGAGGCGCTGGGCTTCAGGCATTATCAGGGTACGCCGTTTGTCGATGACAAGCTGCTGCGCAGCCTGTATATCGACCGCATCTATGACACGTTCATCAGCGAAGACGATTTGCAGCGCTGCGATAAAACCATCAAGAAAATCGCCGACCTGCTGGAACCCCGCCCTTATTCGTCCAGGGAATTCATCGCAGAAATGGGCAAATACCTGACCAAAAACGCCAAGAAGAAAAATTCTCTGGTGCAGGCGGCTTACGAAAACGACGTGCCGATTTTCTGCCCTGCGTTTTCGGACAGCTCCGCCGGTTTCGGTCTGGTGCTGCATCAGGTGGAGCGCCCGGGCAATCACCTGTCCATTGATTCCGTCAAAGACTTCCGGGAGCTGACCGAAATTAAAATTCAGGCCGGAACCACCGGGCTTTTGATGATCGGCGGCGGGGTCCCGAAAAACTTCGCCCAGGATACCGTCGTTTGCGCCGAGATTCTCGGGCATGACGTTGACATGCACAAATACGCCGTCCAGATTACCGTGGCGGATGTCCGCGACGGCGCCTGCTCCAGCTCCACGCTCAAGGAAGCCAATTCCTGGGGCAAGGTGGATTCCTCCTGCGAACAGATGGTTTACGCGGAAGCCACCACCGTTTTGCCTCTGCTGGCCAGCTACGCCTATCACAAGGGAAGCTGGAAAAAGCGCAAAAAACGGGCGCTGTCCCGGATTTTTGCCAAATGATATTTTTTGAGCAACAGAGCGCTGTGAAAAAGCTGTAGATTCTCATTCAAATAAACGGGCGTTTTTGGCCCGTCCTCCCACGTGCGTCAGTGCCGTTGTTAAAAAGGGCCGTCCCTTCAGGGAGCGGCCGCGTGTGACGTTCCACATTCCTTGCGGCACAAGACAAATCTTTTTGCAGTATCGCGCCGTCGCAGTGGAAACGGTTTCTCATTACATTGTGCCGCGCGTGATCATGAACGAGCTTCCCACCAGCGGGGGGGGGATTTTTGAAACGTGAATTGAAAAAGATGATGACGGTTTAGGCCTCCACGGCAGACGGAAGCCCCCGTCGGGGGAACCCCCGATCAACGGGATTTCAGTCTTCCCGGCGGGCTTTCATCTGGCGCTTCGTGGCGTCGAGCTCCATCTTGCGCAGGCGCACGCTCTGCGGGGTGACTTCCACCAGTTCGTCCTCGGCGATGAACTCGATGGCCTGATCGAGCGACAGAATCCGCGGCGGCCGCAGGATCACGGTGGCGTCCGAGGTGGAGGCCCGCATGTTGGTGAGCTTCTTTTCCTTGACGATGTTGACGTTGAGATCCTGCGGACGGTTGCGCTCGCCCACGATCATGCCCGCGTAAACCTCCGCGCCGACGTCAATGATCATTTCGCCGCGGTCTTCCATGGCGTAGCTGGCATAGCCCGTTACGCGGCCGGCGCGGTCGGCCACCAGCACGCCCGTGTTGCGCTGGGGAATGGCGCCGAACCACGGCGCATAGTCTTCCAAAAGGGAATTCATCACGCCGCCGCCTTTCGTATCGGTCAGAAACTGGCCGCGAAATCCGATGAGGCCCCGCGAGGGAATCAGAAATTCCATGCTGACGCGGCCGCTGCCTTTGTTGACCAGGCTTTCCAGTCTTCCCTTGCGGATGGAAAGCTTTTCCGTAATCCGGCCCACGAACTCTTCGGGGATGTCCAGAAACAGACGCTCCACGGGTTCGAGAATTTTGCCGTCCTCTCTCCGGGTGATGACCTGCGGCTTGGATACGGTCATCTCGAACCCTTCGCGGCGCATGGTTTCAATCAGGACGGCCATCTGCAGTTCACCACGCCCGCACACTTCAAACGCGTCGGTGCGGTCCAGTTTTTTGATCCGGACCGCCACATTGCGCAGCGCTTCCTTTTCCAGCCTTTCCAGAAGATGGCGGGACGTCAGATATTTGCCTTCCCTGCCGGCAAAGGGCCCGTCGTTGACGTAAAAGATCATGGAAACGGTCGGTTCATCCACCATCAGCCGGGGAAGGGCCTGCGGGCGGTCGTCCGACGAGATGGTATCGCCGATGGTGACGTTGTCCACGCCGGCCAAAGCGAGAATGTCTCCCGACTCCGCGGACGTGGCCGGTTTTCGGGTCAGCCCGTAAAACGTATAAAGCGCGGAGAATTTTATGCCGGGGACGATCCTGTCCTTGGCGCAAAGGCTGTAGAGCCTGTTCATTTCCATCCGTCCGGCCTGCAGGCGGCCAACGGCGATCTGGCCGACGTAGGGATCGTAATCCAGATTGGTCACCAGAAACTGCGGATTGGCGTCGTCGTCGCCCGCGGGAGCGGGGATGGCTTCAAGGATCGCCTGCAAAAGCGGCTGCAGATCGGAGCTGTCGTCGCCCAAGGTCTTGTGGCTTACGCCGGTTTTGGCGTTGGTGTACAGAATCGGGAACTCAATCTGCTGTTCCTCGGCGCCCAGATCGATAAAGAGATCATAGGTTTCGGAGATGACTTCCTCGATGCGCGCATCCGGCCGGTCGATCTTGTTGATGACGAGAATGATCGGCAGATGGCGGGCCAGCGCTTTTTTCAGGACGAAGCGCGTCTGGGGCAAGGGGCCTTCACTCGCGTCCACCAGCAGCATGGCGCCGTCCACCATGTTGAGGCTGCGTTCGACTTCGCCGCCGAAATCGGCATGTCCCGGCGTATCGACGATATTGATTTTGACGCCCCTGTATTCCACGGCCGTGTTTTTTGCCGCGATCGTGATGCCGCGCTCCTTTTCCAGGGCCATCGAGTCCATCACGCGGTCTTCCACCGCCTGATTGGAGCGGAAGATGCCGGTCTGCTTGAGCATGGCGTTGAGCAGCGTGGTCTTGCCGTGGTCAACATGCGCAATGATGGCAATATTTCTCAAGTTTTCTTTTTTCATCTCTCTGTTTCTTTTCCATTCTTCAGGATGTTTTTAGGCTTCCGGTGAAACGACTCGCGACCGATGGGAGATCCCTGAAAGGATGTCTTTTTACAAAACGGGCTCCCCCATAACAAAATATCGCTCATTAAACCAGCGATTTTTTTAGCAGGTTTCCCCCTGCCCATGTACCCGTCAGAAGTGTGTGCCTTCATGGGCGGTGGCAGCGGGGCTAAAGCCCCGCACTACATTTCATTATTTCCCCATGCGCTATTCTTTTCACTTTCCACTCGTCGTTCATCGCTTTTTACCATCCACTATTCACTATCCAC
>JAAZOZ010000195.1 GCA_012797505.1 Smithella sp.
TCCGTCCGGCCCGCCTCAGAACAACGTCTTTGCGGCATCCTCCATGGCCCGCGTCAGGCCTGCGGTGTCGCGGGCATCCGCTCGGGCGCGAATCTTTTGCGCGACGCGCGCGTAAGACGCCAATATCTTCTTCGTGTGGGGATTCCCGGCAAGAATATCCGCATAAAGTCCGGGTGTGTCCGTAAATACCTTTCGGACGATCTCCATTTTGGTTGTAAAAATCGGCGTGGAAAACGGCTGCAGCTCCGGAAACGGAATCCCCGCTTCGGCAACCGCCATACCCAGGACGATGGTGTTGAAATGGTTGAGGGCCTGAACGACCGACATCATCTTGTCATGCCTCCGGGGCGTTGTCTCCAAAACCCGATAACCGGCCTTTTCAAAAACGGCCTTCATCAAAGCATAGCCGTTCTCGCCCCGCCCCCGGCAAAGAACCACGGAATGTCCGGCTGGATCGCTGACCGACGGACCGAACAGCGGGTGGCAGCCGACCACGTCCGCTTCGGAATGCGAAAGCATCAACGCCACCGGCTCTGTTTTCAGCGACGTTAAATCCATCAGCAGCCGGCCGGGTTTCACCCTCGGCCCGACTTCCCGAATGACACCTGCCGTCGCCGCAATCGGCACGGCAACCACCACCACATCGCATCGGCCGGCCAGATCCACCGCCGTGGTTTTTGTTGCCCGGCCCGCCACGCTCACGGCCAAACCCTGCGCGCGCAGCAGTCCGGTCATCCAGCGGCCCATGCCGTGCGTTCCGCCGATAATGCCCGCCGTCATTTTTTTCATCGGCCACCCGCTTTCTGTCGAAGCCAGTGATCCGCCAGCACCAGCAGGACCATCGCCTCGCAAACCGGAACGATCCTCGGAATCACGCAAATATCGTGTCTGCCGCCGACCCGGATCGAACGCTCCCGGCCGCTTTCGTCCACCGTCTGCTGGGGCAGGGCGATGGAGGGGATGGGTTTGCAGTACACCCGGCAAACAAGGTCCTGACCGGTGGTGATGCCTGCGAGGATGCCTCCGGCGGAATTTTTGACAAAGCCTGCGGCATCCATCGGATCATTGATCTCGGACCCATTTTTTGACGCGACCGCACAGCCCTCGCCCACTTCCACGGCCTTCACCGTTCCGATGCTCATCAGGGCTTTGGCCAGGTCCGCATCCATCTTGTCGAAGACCGGCTCCCCCAAACCGGCCGGGCATCCCCGGACAAGGATTTCCACCACGCCGCCCAGCGTGTCCCCTTCCTTCCGGACGGCAGCCAGGCGCTCCTCCATGGCCGACGCCGCCTGCGGATCGGGACAATACAGGGGGCTTTCGCGGACTCTTTTTTCCCAGTGTTGATCCCGCGTCAGAGCATCCGGCGAAATCCCGATGCCGCCGATGCTCCGGGTATAGGCAATCACCTCCATGCCGGCGGCCCGGACCACTTTGCGTGCAACCGCGCCTGCCGCGACGCGCCCGACGGTTTCCCGTCCCGAAGCGCGTCCACCCCCGCGCCAGTCCCGGAGGCCGTATTTTTTCCAGTACGTGTAATCCCCGTGGCCGGGGCGAAAAACATTCCTCAACTCGTCGTAATGCTCCGATCGCGCGTCGGTATTCCGGACCAGCAGCGCTATCGGCGTGCCGGTGGTTTGACCCTCAAAAACGCCGGAAAGGATTTCCACCCGGTCTTTCTCGGCGCGGGACGTCGAAGCCGCTGATGTGGAAGGCCTGCGTCGGTCCAGCTCCCGCTGTATCTCTTCGGGAGTCAGCCGGATCCCGGCCGGACAGCCGTCAATCACCGCGCCCAGCGCGGGGCCGTGCGACTCCCCCCACGTCGTAACGCAAAACAAGGTTCCCCACCTATTGCCTGCCATACGTCCCCCAATAATCGTTATTCGATCGTCTTCTGTTTCAAGGTCTGCATTTTTGACATGATGCCCGCCTCCAGAAGCTGCCGATAAATCTCTTCCGCCGCCTGTTCGGCATTTTTGTTTCGCGTTTCCACCGTGTAATCGGCAACCGACCGATACAGCGGGGCTCGCTGCAATAACACAGAGCGGGTTTCTTTGATCAGATCTCCGTCTGTCAGCGGCGGGCGGCTCTGTGTATTTTTCGCGTCGCGGCGCAGCCGCTCCACGACATCCGGCAGGTCTGCTTTCAGGTAAATCACGACACCCGTTTTTTTCAGCAGCCTCCGGTTTTCATCCGCCAAAACCACTCCGCCGCCGGTGGCCAGGACGCAAACCGACGGATCCTGAAGAGAAGCCAGCGTCTGCGTTTCTCTCCTGCGGAATTCCTGCCAGCCTTTCAACGCGACCATTTCCGCGATGGACATGCCCGCCGTTTTTTCGACGAGTTGATCCGCATCTACGAAAGGCACGCCGAGTTTTCGCGACAAAAGCCTGCCGACGGTGGACTTTCCAGACGCGCGGCAGCCGATCAGGATGATTTTCATAATTTGTCCAGCTCCCGCCAGAAGCCCGGAAAAGATTTGTCCACACATTTTTTGTCGGCGATTTCAATCCCCGGCGTGGCCAGCCCCGCAACGGCAAAACTCATTGCAATGCGGTGATCGTTGTACGTTTCAATGTCCGCGGCATGGGGAATGCCTCCCTCGATCGTCAAACCGTCCGGCCGTTCGGACGCGGCGATCCCCACACGGCTCAGTTCGCTTGCCATCGCCGCCAGGCGGTTGCTTTCCTTGATTTTCAAATGGGCGGCATTGGTCATCACCGTCTTTCCCCTGCGATACGCCGCCAGAACCCCGACCGTCGGCACCATGTCCGGCATATTTCCCATGTCCAGCGTCACATCGCCTGCGGCAAGGCTGTTCGGCGCGGAAACTTCCACCCACGCCTCGCCGCTTTCGATCCGGCAGCCCAGTTTCTCCAGAACATCCAGCAGGCCGATGTCCCCCTGGGCGCTCTCCCGGCGAATGCCGTAAACGCGGACCGGCCTTTTCAAAAGGGCCGCCGCCAGAAAAAAATACGAGGCGCTGGAGACGTCTCCTTCCACATCATACGCCCGACCCTCGTAAATCGACTGGGTTCCAACGCTGAACAAATCGCGTCCCGTGCGGTAAATTTTTGCGCCGAAATCCTTCATGACGCCGACCGTCAAATCAATGTAAGGCGCGGAGACAATATTTCCCGTGAGGGAAAGCTCGATCCCCTTGGCTGTGTAAGGAGCGCACAGGAGCAACGCCGAAACATACTGCGAGCTTTCGATATCGGTCAGTGTAATTTGCCCCCCCCTCAGTCCGTTGGCCGATACGGTGACAGGCGGGCACTGGTTTTTGCACGCGATGTTTACCCCCATGCCCTTCAGGGCCTCAACCAGAGGGCCGACCGGCCGTTCCAGCAAACGCGGCTCCCCGGTCAGAACATACGTCCCGCGTCCCAGGCAAACCAGCGCCGTTAAAAACCGCAGCGCCGTGCCGTTGTTTCCCAGAAAGATTGCACGGTCCGGATTGGCAATCGCCCCGCCGGTTCCGACAACCCGGATTCCGCCGTCAACCCCCTCCAGACGGGCGCCCAGCAGATTCAGTCCTTCCATCAAATGACGGGTGTCCTCCGCGATTAAAGCGCCCCGGATCAACGATTCCCCCCGGGCCAGCGCCGCGGCAATCAGAGCCCGCTGCGTCAGGCTCTTCGAACCTGGCACTTCCACGCTGGAAACTTTTCCCGGCAGGTCTTTCTCAGGATTCATGCTGCATTAACCTTTCCCGGACGGCATTTCTCATCACCGCCAGCGGCGCTGCTCTGCCCGTCCATAACATCAACTGCTCCGCTCCCTGCCTGACAAACATTTCCAGTCCCGGGATGACCTTGCAGCCCTTCGCTTCCGCATCCCGAAGCAATTTCGTCTTCAGGGGATTATAGACGACATCCGCCACGACCCGGTAATTCGCAAGAACGGACGGAGGGACGGGCGATTTTTGTATATCCGGAAACATGCCGACCGGCGTCGTGTTAATAAGGCCGAAGGCCTTGATTTTACTGATCTGTGCCAACGGATAAAACGGACAGCCAAACTGCATGGCCAGCGCCATGCCCTTCTCCGGCGTCCGGTTGACAATGACCGGCCGCCCGCCTTCTTTCCGGATTCCGTATGCGGCCGCCCGCGCCGTGCCGCCCGCGCCCAGAATCACAAATCTCCTGCCCCTGATCTGCGTTTTTTCCTTCAGCGCCGCCATCAGTCCCAGCCAGTCCGTGTTATGGCCGATCAGGCGGCCGCAATCGTTCACGATCGTGTTGACCGCCCCCACAGAGGCTGCGTCCGCGTCGATGTCGTCAAGATACTCCATGACCGCCGTCTTGAAAGGAATCGTGACCGATGCACCCCGGATGTTCATCGCCCGAATGCCGGATACGGCGCCCGCCGGATCGGCGATGCAAAAGGCGCTGTAAGAAGCGTCGATGCCCATTGTCCGGAAAGCCGCCTGATGCATCAGCGGCGACAGGCTCTGGCGAACCGGGTTTCCCAGAAGGACGAAATGAAGTTGGTTCTGCTGCGGCTCAACGGACGGACGATGCGGGCGCAGAAGTTTCTGAAAAGTCCTCATCTCCCTGAGCGTCAACTGGCCGGGTGCGGAAGCCCTGCCGCCCGGTAAAACGGCAAACCCCAGATAACTTCCCCGCGAAGGCGCAAGCACCCGGCTGATCTGCCCCTTTTCCCCCATGCACATGGCGATGATTTCCCGCCCCTGGTGTTTCGCATAGTCAATCAGATTCAGCACGGCGGCGTTATCGGACAGACTTCGGGCGTACGAAACAATTTTCACGATGTCGGCGCCGGCCCGCGCACAGGCCTCAAAGATTTTCTTCAGCGAGGCCAGCGACGGGGTTTTGTAAGGGTCGTGCCAGGAAACGATCAGCCGCGCAGGATTTGGGCGGCTGTGGCACCAGGATCGCATCCGCGAAACGGCTCTGGTCCCTTCCGCAAGCTCGATATCAATAAAATCCGCTCCCGATACAACAGCCTCCCGCAGCAGCTTCATTTTGGCCGCTTTGGTTCTTTCTCTTGCGGGAAGGAGCGCGCGATTTTCCTGCGCCGGCCCGGATTCTTCCCTCCTGCGGCACGTCACAATAATTTTGACGCTCGCCGAGGCGCGCCTTGCCGCGCGGATCAACTCCGACACGTCTCCATCCGCGATCCAATCCATGCGCAATTCGATCAGATCGGCGAGA
>JAAZOZ010000196.1:0-2500 GCA_012797505.1 Smithella sp.
CGGTTTTTTATCCGGTGGACGGTCGGCTTTCCTTTCCGTTTTGCCGTCGGATTTTTCTTCGGGCGGTGCGGCTTGCCGGGTGGTCCGGGCGGCCTCCGGGAGAGAGAAATCCATGTCGAAGGAAAAGAGTGAGGCGCGGATCTTTGCCTTTTTCGCGCCGATTCCCAGAAATCCGTTGGACCCTTCGGAAATAATCTCGATATTCAGTTTTTCGCGCCCGACGCCGAATTCCCGGCAGGCCCTTTCAATGGCAACGTCAATATTTTTTTCTTCTATATCCAGTGTCTTTGCGTTCATTTCGAACTCCGTAGATCCTGTCATACCGCCAGCTTTTTATTGATGTAGTATTGCTGTCCGATTTGTAAAATGTTGTTCCACAGCCAGTAGATCACCAGTCCCGACGGGAAATTCAGAAAGAAGAAGGTGAAAATGACGGGCATGAGCAGCATAATTTTCTGCTGCATCGGGTCGCCCATGGCGGGCGTCATTTTTTGGGTGATGAACTGGGTGGCGCCCATGATGATCGGGGTGATGTAGTAAGGGTCTTTTGCCGACAAATCCTGAATCCAGAAGAAAAACGGCGAGTGGCGCAGTTCGATGGAATACATCAGCGCTTTGTAGAGGCCGAAAAAAACGGGGATCTGGATCAGCATGGGCAGACAGCCGGAAAAGGGATTGACCTTGTGTTCCCGGTAAAGCGCCATCGTTTCCTGGCCGATTTTGGTCTGATCATTTTTGTATTTTTGCTTCAGGGCCTCGATTTTCGGCTGGAGTTTTTTCATCTCGTTCATGGATTTGTAGCTCATATTGCCCAGCGGCCAGAAGATGATTTTGATGATCGTGGTCAGGATGATGATGGCAATGCCGTAATTGAGGACAAATCCGTACAGAAAGTTAAGAATGTAAAGAGCCGGGATGGCCAGCCATTTAAACCATCCGAAATCAATGGCGTTTTCGAGTCCGACGCCGAGATGCTTCAACAGGTCATACTGTTTGGGGCCGAGATACAGCGAGTAGGAAAAAACGCTGTTTTGCCCGCCGGGAATGATTTCCTTGCGGCCCTTCAGGCCGACGGCGACCATGTCGGCCTCGTCGCGCGTCATGACGGCGTTGGTCAGAGACGGATTTTCCGGGATGAAAGACGCGATGAAATATTTGCTTTCAAACGCTCCCCACAACACGTTCGGGCCCTGAATGGACTGGCCCTGGAGCTTTTTGACTTCCTGCAGTTCGACGCTGCCGCCGACCGAGACAATGGGGCCTTCATGTCCGTAGCTGTCATCGATTTTCTGGGGATCAACATACTGGTACCAGTTCAGCTGCGGAATCTGCGTGATGGGCGTTCCGGTGAGATTGTAAACCTTGACATCCATACCGATGGTGTAGCCTGAAGGATCAAACGAAAAAATCTTTTCGATTTTGACGTTGTGGAAGGATTTGGAAAACACAAGCTGCTGCTTTTCCCGGGACCCGGTCAAATCCAATTTGCTTTGGGCGGCTTCAAAAACTTCATCCGGAGCGACATCGGCGCCGGATTCGGGGAAGGTCACCGCCAGCGGATAGGGCATGCCTTCGCGAACATCGACCAGCTCCACAAACTCCGGCGTTTTGGGCTTGAGGGGGGCTTTTGTACCGGTCACCAGCCCTTTGATTTTCGGCCAGATATCATCGGTGCATTCATGGCAATCCCGATAGTAGTCTTTGAGCTTCAGGGATTTCAGAGCCGCGCCGCGTGTGGAGAAAACAGCCGTATAATGAGCGGTTTCCACCGTGATGTCGCGGGGAGGCGCCTGTGGCCCAACTGCCGATTTCAGCGCGGGCCGGGCCGAAGCCGTGGTCGCCGCCGGTGCGGGAGTCGAAGGAGCGTCCGCATCCTGCCGAACCTGCCCGGTGGATGCCTGCGGCACAGTGCCTTTTGACGGCACGGGGGGCTTGACAAAAAAGATTTGATACACCAAAAGAACGGCCAGTGAAAGGACGATGGCCAGAATAGTCCTTTTGTCCATGAACATACCTCCCAATTTCTTGTTTACTTGACGGGATCGTAACCGCCGGGATGAAGGGGATGGCAGCGCAGAATTCTCTTCGCTCCCAGAAAGATTCCTTTCGCCGGTCCGTGCAGTCTGATCGCGTCAATTGCGAATTGCGAACAGGACGGGGAAAAGCGGCAGCAGGGCGCAAAAAAGAATGGAGAAATACAGGCTTGGTACAGACGAATGAGAAAAACAAAGAAATTGACCAAGGTTTTCCTGAACATGCTTTATTTGCCGTCTTTCCGCAAGAAGAGTTCGGTCAATTCCCTGGCTGTTTCCGAATAGGTGAGAGGCGGTATATTTTTTCTGACCATGACGACGACGTCATGTCCCGCTGGAAACAAGTCTTTGTTGCGGCGGAAGAATTCCCGAAGAAGTCTTTTCATTCGGTTGCGAAAAACGGCGTTGCCCGTTTTCTTCGTGACGGTAATTCCCAGGCGTCTGGCTCCGTTCGGGTTGCCGCAGGT
>JAAZOZ010000197.1 GCA_012797505.1 Smithella sp.
CTCGCGATGATGTGGTCGAAGGTCAGCTCCATTTTGCTGTTGTCAAAGCGCGACAGCAGACCGGTTTTGACGTTCACGGCGGTCACGATCAGGCGCGTTTTTTCCGGGTGATTGAGCTTTTCCGGATCGACGAAATCCGCGAGGGTTTCCCGCAGAAACGATGTGTCGTAGAGGCTGCTGTTGTGCAGCCAGGCGAGCGCGGGCATCAGGAAAAATTCCGGTTTCAGGCAATACATGCCGGCATTGCCCAGGAAGGAAAGGTTCCGTTCGGCCAGACCGATCATGGACCAGGGAACAAAACCCGTCCAGGAGGAATCGAAAAGCGATGGCCAGGACACACATAACCGTTCCCGCCAGAGCCGGTCGAGGGCTTCCAAAGGATCGCCTTTCGCGCCGATCAGCAACGCGGCATTGATGGCGCCGATGGATACGCCCGCCACGACCCTCGGACGGAAGCCTTTGCCGCGCTTTTCGTAAAGCGCTTTGAGCACGCCGTATTCATACGCTCCCAACGCTCCGCCGCCCTGCAAGGAAAGGGCCGTCAGCGTTTTGCGGTTTCCTGATTTTGCCATGAGCCACTGCTCCCGTATAAAAAATGTTATTTCTCTGCCTTTGGGTTTTCCTTTTGAGGAAGTCCGTCCACGGACCATCCGCCGCCCATGGCCTTGTAGAGATTGACGAGAGCGTGAAACAGACTGCCGCGGGTCTGGATGTAGGTCAGCTCGATGCTGAAAAGATTGCGCTCCGCGTCGAGAACTTCCAGGTTGCTGCTGTATCCGTTTTCATAGCGCAGACGCGCGAGATCCCGGTAATTGCGCAGGGCGGTCAATTGATTGAACAGGGCGTCCAGTTGAATTCTGGTCCGGTTCTGATCCACCAGGGAATCTTCCACTTCCCGAAACGCCGTCTGAATGGACTTGACGTAATTGTGCAGCGCCTGCTGCTCAATGGCCTCGGACGCCTTGACCTGTCCCCGGATGCGTCCCGCCGTAAAAATGGGAACGGTGACGCCCGCGCCGAGGTTCCAGATCTGGGCGGGCCCCGAAAACAGATTGGAGAGGTCCGCGCTGGCGACGCCGTACATTCCGGTGAGCGACACGGAAGGGAAGTACGCCGCTCTGGCGACGCCGATCCGCGCGTTGGCGGAAATCAGGTCCTGCTCCGCCTGCCGGATATCCGGGCGCTGCTCCAGAAGATCCGACGGCAGACCCGCCGGAACGGGAGGCAGATTCAACTGGTCGATGGTCAGCCCGCGGGCAACGGGGCCCGGGTTGCGCCCCAAAAGAAGGTTCAGGGCGTTTTCCTGCTGGGCGATGCTCTTCTCGATCCGGGGAATCGTGGCGCGCGTGTTTTCGTATTCGGAGCGCATCTGGCTCAGCTCCAGCTCCGAGACGACGCCGGCGTCAAAACGCATCTTGTAGATTTCCAGGGATTCCTCCCGGATCTTGAGCGTGTCCAGAGAAATCTCCAGTTGCCGGTCCATGTCCCGCAAATCGATGTAGGCGCCGGCAACCGCCGCCGTCAGGGACAGCAGAACGGCGCGGTGGGCGTTCTCGCGGGAAAGGAGGTCCGCCCGGGCCGCTTCGGTGGAGCGGCGCAGCTTTCCCCAGAGATCGATTTCCCAGCTCGCATTGAGGGTCGCCTGGTAATTGGGATAAGGGTTGGAAACGCCGGCGGGCCAGGGGGCGTACCCCTGTTCCGTGGCCTGCTGCCTCGAAGCCGATCCTGAAGCCTGCGCCTGGGGGAAAAGTTCTCCCCGGGCCGCGATGTAGCGTCCGCTGTATTCTTCAATCCGGGCCGCCGCGATGAGCACGTCTTTGTTTTCCTGCAGGGCCGTTTCCATGAGAGCGTTGAGGACGGGATCGCGAAGTTGCTCCCACCATTTCAGGTTGACCAGCGTCCGCGCTTCTTTGTCTTCAAAGCGCCATTTTCCCGGAACGGAAACCTCCGGACGCCGGTAGTCCGGGCCGACGGCGCAGCCGGCGATCAGGAGGATGAGAGAGAAAAGGAAGAGTTTCCTAATCATGCTTTTCCTCCTGGGCCTGCGGTTGCGGAAAGAGCGTTTCCGTTTGCGGCGCTTCTTTTTGCTTTCCGGAACGGCCGAACCTTTGCGTCAGCTTTTCCAGAAGGAAGTAGAACATCGGTATAAAGAAAACGGCGATCAGTGTCGCGCCCAGCATTCCTCCGATCACGCCCGTGCCGATGGAGTGGCGGCTGTTGGCGGAAGCGCCGCTGGCGACGGCCAGGGGAACGCAGCCGAGGATAAAGGCCAGAGAGGTCATGACGATGGGGCGCAGGCGCATTTTCGACGCC
>JAAZOZ010000198.1 GCA_012797505.1 Smithella sp.
AGCCACACATCCAGCTTTTTTTCCTTGAGGTAAGCCATCGCCGCGCCCGCCGCGCCGACCCCCGGGAAAATAGCACAGGACGCGGCATCGAGCATTTTTGTATCATTTGTAATGATAAAATCCTGGCCGATGGAATGCAGCGCCCTCGCCACGCTGGTAATGTTTCCCGCATTATATTCGATAATTGCGATCATTTTGCTCAAATTCCCTGAAAAATAATCTTACGCTCTCCAAATCCTATCAGCAAATTCAATACCCAAAAATCACCCGGAGCGCAGCGATCGGATGGATTGACTTGGTTGTGCTGTTATTGCTTTGGAAAATATTTGACCTTCCCGATATCTTTAAAGTCCACATCCTGCGTCCATATTGTCGCTTTGAATTCCTGAGCCGTTGCGAGAATAATACTGTCTGCCATGGGAAGCTGATGTTCGAGACTCAACTTTGCCGCCGCCAGCGCCAGGGATGTGTTTAAATCTATAACTTTCCCTTTTTGCATGGCCACAACAGCCTGCAATGCCTCGTTCTCACTGGATTCCCGGAGAATGACCTTGAATACTTCGTATATCGTTATTGCCGGAACGATGAGCGTGGCCGGATGACTAAGTGGTGTCATAAAATGCTTTGCATTTGGCTCGTCAGCAAAATAGGCAAGCCAGGCGGAAGAATCTACAACGTTCATAGCCTGTCTTCCTCTCGCTTAAATTCCGTGTTGATTCCTTTGAGAAATCCACGAAGCTCCTTAATGTCACGTTCGGGAATCAGTTCAATCCTTCCGGCATATTCCACAATCTGCATTTTTTGACCCGGCTGAAGCTTTAATGATTCTCTGACGTTTTTGGGTATCACCACCTGATATTTGGGCGATACAGTAACAGATTGCATACCAACACCTCCATCGATACATTGCGGTATTACAATATCACAATCGATGCGATTTTGTCCATTGTTCCATGCACAACAGCGAAATCACCCGGAGCACAGCGATCGGGTGGATTGACTTGTTGGGCGATCATCTTATGCACAAAGAGGGGCGGATGTTCACCCGCCCCTCTGGCGAAAGAAAATCTTACCGGGAGAGGGCCGAAGGCTCGCAGTCCGATGGAGCAATTGCCTCATTCTTCTACGGGTTCTATCACTCTCGCGGCTTCACCTCCGCACGTGTTACACACACCTTTAAGAACCAAAGACCGTCCCGACATTCGTCCCTCTCTCAATTGGAGTTTTACCATAGTCAGACATTTTGAACACCAGACGTTTTCCAGAATCTTCTTTCGCATTTGTTCCGGTATCTCATCCCAGCGTTTCTTTGCGGGGGGTGTCATTTTGGGAAAAGGGATGGGTTGTATTTTCTTCAAAAAATGACGTTCAAAGAGCTCTTCCGATTTTAGAAAACCTTCCTCGGTCATTGCGATGGACTTTGCTTTGCCTATCGGATTTGATATGTAACCTTTCTCGTAAAGCCTGTTCATCGTGTCCCAGTCGAAACCCTTCCATGCCCGCGCTCCGAATCCTTCTTGCCTATCATGGGTAACGAGATAAAGAAGGGCCAGCGTGTATTCATCTATTTTGTCTTCATCGTAATTCATTTATTACCCTTGCGTTCAACACACGGCTCAGCGGGAAGAGCCACACTTGGCTGCGAGCCGCTGACAGGAGCCGATCAATAGACGATTTCTTTGAGCCATTTGATATCCCCTACCTCATAACCCCACCTAAAGATGCTCCCTGCGTATTCCAAAGAATATAGTCAATTTCTAAAGGTTTGTACTCGCTACTGATACGCTTTCGTACCTGAGCCTGAAAGCTAACATAATGAGAACGAGCCCATCGTGACCACGGCAGCGGCGTCGGATCGGTAAAGCTGCATTTCGTCACCAAGTGGTCTCGAATCTGGCTGTCTATAGGAAGGTGAAAAAAGTGCTCGACGTTATTGTCTGGAAATCGGCAATGATTGAGTTTGCCGTAATAAGCAGCAAACTCATTATAGAGATATTTCAATGACATATTTAGGAGCTTTTGAGTCTGACCATAGTGAATACTAGTGTGCCGTTACAGTAACGGCTTTACAATGAGCAATCTTTTCTAAGATAACGCCAACTTTTTTCGTCCAGACGAACGGTTTAGGATTTTCATTATTTATGCGGATAAACTCTTCAATGGCCAAGACCAGTTCCGAT
>JAAZOZ010000199.1 GCA_012797505.1 Smithella sp.
AACTCCCATAACAACAAATCAATGACTCTCTATAACCCATCCGAATTCCCCTGTCCAGTATTATTTGTAACAACGGAATCCTCTTGATCTTTTATGAGAGAATAAATTCACCCTGACGATCCGGATAAACCATCTTGACTTTTTCTATCATTTAACATATCGGCACCCTCAACCGATCGCAATTGCCGACCGTCCGGGCCGTCGAGGTTGTTTCCGGAGAAACCCAGCGCCATGAATCGTCCAGGGCTTGATCGGAGACGCGGTAAAACAGGACGTCCGGAAAAGACCGGCGCGGAGGGCTCTGCGCGAAAGATTTCGCCCTGCGGCCCTGAATAAAGAACAGCGCCGGCGAAAATAATCGGGAGGAAGCGCACCATGGAAGACTACATCCATCACAACATCGGCGAAGAAGTTTCCTTTATTGCAGGATCTTACCAGATCGTTGAAGAAGGGTGTTTGACGCACGACGGAAGAGAGTTTCTTTATCTGATGGGAATTGCGACCGTTGACAATGCGTGCTGTGGAAACACCGGCTGTCGGTTTCTTCAGGTCCCGGGTTACATTCATTCATGGAAGACAAAAACAAATCCCCAGGGGAAGCCGGTCAGCGAAGTGGAGCCGATTACCGATGAACAAAATCAGGCAGCCATCAGGACTTTTCTGGAGGCTTGCTACCCTTATGCGCAGATTAATTTTTCCGGAAAATCACACATCGCGTGAGCCTGACGGCGGCGGTCATTCAAGGGATGCCCGATGCGGCGGAAGCGATCCGGTTCTTTTTCAACCCTGCCCCGAAAAGATCCCTGAGGTCCCGTCAAAATTAAAAACCTTGACGGCTGCACGGTATTGTCGTAGGTATTCAATCAAATGATGGAGTAAAAAATGAAATCACCCCTTGAAAAGGCCCGTAAGAATCCTGAATCCATGAAGGCAAGAATTCTTGCCGTTGCACGCCGTCTTTTTGGTGAATACGGCTTCCACGGAACCACCACCCGGATGATCGCCAAAGAAGTGGGAATCGATATCTCCACCCTTCATTACCACTGGGGCGACAAAAACGACCTGTATGAAGCCGTCGTCATGGACGTGAACAACGATCTGGGAAGAGAGCTTCTCAAGGTGGAAAAAGTCGTGCACGGCAGCTCCCTGGAGGAACGACTGAACGTCTCCATCGACCAAATGATGGATTATTTGTTTGACCATCCGGAGATATCGAACCTTGTTCTCCTTCGCTATTTCAGCAAAACCCGCAACGAAATCGATGTTGATTTCAAGGTGCCGGAATTCAGCGGCGACATCGCTCGCGCCATGGGTCTCGCGAAAGACGCAAAAAATCCGTCCCCCAGAGCCATGATGAAGGTCATGAGCATCATGAATGGAATGCACAGCTTTGTCTCCGGAGAAAATTTTTTCCGTCCCATGTTGAACCTTGATCGAAAAAATTACATCCGTGCGGTCAAGGAAACCCTGAAATTCATCCTGATCCCCGCTTTTGTCCTTCAGGAAGCAAAAACAAAAAAGGGCGCAGTTCCGGGTCCGCTTCCGCCAAAGATTAACAAAGCCACCAAACAAAACGCACGGCCGGTAAAGCAGGACAACCCCTGACCCGATCGGCGGTTGCCGGTCTTTCCCGAGCGCAGGCGACATCCTTTCGTCTATCTCCTGATCTCCCAAACGTCCGGCTTCGGTCAAAAACGATCCGGCCCGCCGGTGGGAAACCTTTTCATGCCGCAGATCACCGAAACAGCGACTCAAAGTCCCCGCAGATGATCCGGTCGCAGCAGCCGTCCATCGCGGCCGGTGAGAACCGAATCCACCAGGGCAATCATTTTTTGTTTGTCTTTTTGAAGCGTGCCGGTGACCGGCAGATAATTGGACGCATGCGTGCCGACAAATTTCAGCGGGTCCAGGGTAATGTTTTCAAAAATCATCTTCATCTCCGCCAGGGTTTCAAAAGGATCCAGAAGCTGAAATTCGCCTTTTTGCACCTGCCGGTAGAGCACGGTCCCCGGAACGGGCGTCACCGTCAGGGCCGCAAGGTACTGGGGTTTCATTTCATCGCAAATTTGCGCGGTGGCAAGCGCATGGCGTCGTGAAGGCTCTCCCGGACCGGCAAGTCCCAGAAGAACCATCGCCGATAAATTGATCCCGGCTTCCACCAGCCTGCGCCCGGCTTCCAGCATCTCGGCGCGTCCGACTCCCTTATGAACCTTTTTCAGAAGCTCGTCGTCGCCGGTTTCGACGCCGATATACGCTTTGGTCAGGCCGGCGGACCGCAGCACCCGCAATTCGTCCGGAGATTTTGTCAGCGTGCTCTGCGGCCCGACATAACTGCCGACATGCCGCAGGGAAGGAAAAGTCGCATAAAGTGCCTGGAGAATTTGCAGCAGGGTTTCCGTTTCGATGGCAATGGCGTCGCCGTCGCACAGGAACACCTTTTCCACGTCGCCGTAGTAATCTTTGGCCATGCGGATGTCGTCCAGGATCTCCCGCAGGCGCCGCACGCGGTATTTCTTGTCTTTGTACATGCCGCAGAAGGCGCATTGATTATGGGAGCAACCAATGGTGCATTGAAGCAAGTAACTCGCGGCCTCGCTGAAGGGCCGGAATATATTTCCTTCGTATCTCAAAGCATCCTACCCGGCGGAGCCGCTAAAGCAAACGCTCCGCGCCGACGATCTTCACCACGGTCTTCATCATGCCCGGCGGATCCCCTGTGAAAACCACCATAAAAGAAATTCTCCCGTTGGGCTCTATCCGATCATTCGCATTATTTTGCCCCTCCGGCAGCGAAAGCCGGATTTTCATTTCTTCTTCGGTCATGACGGCCAGCTCGTCATCATTCAGCACATTTCCCGCGTAACTCATCTGTTCGTTCAGAACGACCGCATAGGCATCCAGGATTTCCGCTTTTACCTGCACGCGGGAGATGGGAAACTCCGCCTGATTGACCGCCTTGCCTTCTACAATGCGGACAGGGCCCAGAATGTAATTCTCGACGACCCGCTGACGGACATCCTGAAGCCTGACCAGCGAGGTTACGGGCAAGTTTCCCGCCGGCCTAGAGAGGCCGACCATGGAAAGGACGTTCTCCCATCCCTGCCCGCCCGCTTTCAAAAGACGTTCGCCAAGCGCGGGGAAAAAAGCAAAATAAAACAACGCCGGAACAACGGCAACGACGAGAAGCGTCCACAGCGCGAACTTCCATGCCCTGCTTTTCCTGCGCCGGGGAAAAGTCAACGCATCCCGGGGCGCATCCCCGCATGAAAATTCCCCGAAGGTTTCAGCATCAGCAGGGGCATCCCCGCTTTCCCGGTCCGCAAATGGAAGACCTTGTTTGGCTTCATCGTCCGCCGTTTTTTCCGTTTCCATCACGTCCTGGAGAAAGCTGACCAAATCCTCATCCGGGGGACTTTTGCCGGCGGGCGGACCTGCCGGCTCAAAGGCCAGCCGTCCCCCTGTTTTTTCGGCAGCGGGAGCGGAGCGAGGAGGTTCGCCTCCATCCGGCGCGGCTCCGGTCGAGTGAATTTTTTTGGGAGGCTCCTGAAAAAAAACGTGCCGGCAGCGGTTGCAGCGAACCCAGATGCCCTCTTGTGCGATCTTTGCGTCGTCAAAACGGAATTTGGTGCGGCACTGTTTACACTGGATGATCATCCGTTTTCCTCTTTTTCGCGCGCCGGCGCGGGGTCCAGCACATACACGGCCGGCAAAAAGCGATACTGCTCATTGAAATCCAGGCCGTATCCGACGATAAAACCGTCATCCATCGAAAACCCGACGTAATCCGCCTCAAAAGAAATCTTTCGTCTTTTGCGTTTATCCAGAAAAGCGCAGACTTTGATGGAACGGGGATTTCTGCTTTTCAATGTATCCATAATGTGACGCAGCGTCAGGCCGCTGTCCACAATGTCCTCGACAATCAGGACGTCCTGACCCTCAACCGGCAATTCAACATCCTTGGTGATCACGATTTTACCGGAGCTTTCGGCCCCGGCGCCGTAGCTTGCCGCCCTGATGAAATCCGTCCGGCAGGGAACGGAAAGGGCGCGGATCAAATCCGCCATAAAAACAAAGGCTCCCTTGAGAACTCCGATCACCAGAATTTCCCGGCCTGTGTAATCCCGGGAAATTTCACCGGCCATCTCGAAAACGCGGCCGGATATTTCAGACGGCGTCAGAAACACTGTTTTTAAAACATCGGCCATGTCCCCATGCTCCCCGATGATGAAATTGCCCGTTGATATTACTCAAGATTCCTCTTGCCTGTCAATTAAAATCAAACCCGCTCGCGATAAAGCGACGCCGCCGTTTCGATGTTGGACCAAATCATTTTTTCCGCTCGGGCAAGATCCTCCGCCGTTTGAAACTCAGAAGACAAACTGAGCAAAATGGCATTGAGCGGTGAAATCTCCCTGCCGAATTTTTCATAATCAATGTGGCTGATCATATATTGTGATCCGTCAAAATAATATTTACCCAGACGATTGGCCTCCGCAGAACGGAAAGGCCAGGTCGTCTTCCAGCGGAAGTATTCCAGCGCCGCATCCTTCAACGCCTGCCGGTCAAAGGCCTCCGGCCGGAGCTCCTCTCCGATCCGGTCGGCAATCAGACGGAAATACGCGACCACCAGGTCGATATCCGTCAGGCACAGGCCGTACAGATACCAGTCCTCGATGATTTTCAATAAAATTTCCTGCTGGGACCGGGGGATGAAATGGTGGCTGGGGCACAGATGACCGGCGCAAACGTCCCGCCCGTAAAAGGAAACTGTGC
The DNA here is from genome assembly GCA_012797505.1 of Smithella sp. Lineage (GTDB taxonomy): Bacteria > Desulfobacterota > Syntrophia > Syntrophales > Smithellaceae > UBA8904. The sequence goes on from JAAZOZ010000199.1 coordinate 4,774, forward strand.
GCATATCGGCGCCGTCGTTCTGCAGGGGATGCACGAGGCACCCGACTTTCTTTTCTTCGGCATCCAGAAAGCCGAGATATTCACAGCAGTAAATCCCCTCATAGCGCTTCCGGAAGTCTTCCGCGGCAAACGTGGCGGCAGCATAGCGGGGCAGATCATCCGGCGACTTCACCATTTCGCGGTAGCGTTTTGTGCGGGCAGACAACCTCCTGACCAGCGACTCTCGCGAGCTGTCCACATAGTTGTAAAGACCGCAGCAGGCGCCGCAGGACTTGCCGGCATCGGGCTGACACAATACCTTTATGGGGTCTTCCATGGACATGAAAACCTTTGAGATGAATCCGCGTTATGAAATCAGAACGCGATGTTTATTCAAACACCACCGTCTTGGCGCCGTACACAATAATTTTATGGTCCAGATGCAGGCGCAGCGCCCGCGCCAGAACAATTCTCTCCAAATCCTTGCTCTTGGTCTGAATGTCATCGATGGTGTCGCGATGGCTGATTTTTACAACATCCTGAGCGATAATGGGACCGTCGTCCAACTGCTCGGTGGCATAATGCGCCGTCGCCCCGATAATTTTCACGCCGCGGTCAAAAGCCTGCTGGTAAGGGTTTCTTCCCGAAAAAGCAGGCAAAAACGAATGGTGGATATTGATGATTTTGTTGACATACTGCCCGATAAACCCGCCGGTCAGAATCTGCATGTACCGCGCCATAACCACCAGATCTATGTTCAGTTCCCGCAAAAGCGCCATCTGCCGGTCTTCCTGTTCGCGCTTTTGATTCGGGGTGATGGGAAAATGAAAGAAGCGGAGCCCAAACTGTTCGACCAGATCGCGCGCATCGGGATGATTGCTGATGACCGCTTCCACCCGGCCGCCCAGCTCGCCCAGATGCCTCCGCAGGATCAGGTCGTGCAGACAATGCAGGTGTCGGGAAACGAAAATGGCCATGCGGGGCACATCATCCGTAAAATGCAAAGTCCATTTCATGCCGCATTGATCGGCCAGCGGCTTGAACGCCACGGGAATCTCCGAGCGGCCGAGCGCAAAGCCGTCCAGCTCCCATTCCATGCGCATGAAAAAGATTTTTCCCCTCTTTGAGGTATATTGATCCGCATCGACAATATTGCCGTTATGCTGAAAAACAAAATTGGATAGATTCGCCACCAACCCCTTGCGATCGGGGCAGGATAACAATAAAATTGCGTTGGACTTCTCCGTCATGCTTCCTTCCTTGGATTCGCAAGTCACGGGATCGCTTATAAAAGGATTACCATTGCAGGTCAAGAATAAAAATGGTAAGAACCCCCCACTTTGCAAAAACGCGGGAAAGAAAAACCATGAAGCGAATCGAGACCCTTCATCTGCCCAACGGCCTTGTTCTGACGATCAACGATCTGTCGCGCCGCATCGCCGCGGACACGGTGAAGGTCGAGCTCTCCTTTCAGATGAAGGTCAACGTCGAGCCGTCCTTTTTTGCTTCGCCCGATGACCACCGGCAGATCACCGGCATCTTCGGAGACGAGCTTACCTATGAGCACAAAATGGAAAGAACGTTCGTTGCCGAAGCCGAGGAGTCGGCCACCCGGGCGGAACTTCTGGAAACCTTTAAAAACAACTCTCTGGGCTATCTGTCAAAGCCGGATTTCGCAAAACGAATGGCTTTGTCCCTGCTTTCGGACATCCGGCGCAACCCCTTCAAGTACAGGAAAAATCCTTTTCCCGGGCAAGCAGAATAGACCCGGAACAACGCAAATTCCAAACGGACCATAAAACATGAGGCCCAACATTTTTGATGAGCTGCTGACCGGCGCGGAAAAGCCCAGTCGTTATATCGGCGCGGAAGTCAACGCCGTCCGGAAGGAAAACGCCGGCGTGCGATTTCTGCTGGCCTTTCCCGACACCTATGAAGTGGGCATGTCGCATCTGGGCCTGCAAATTCTGTATGCCGTCTTAAACGCGCTCCCCGGCGCGGCCGCCGAAAGGTGCTTTGCCCCCTGGCCGGACCGGGAACGGCAGCTGCGGGAGCGCCGCCTTCCCCTGACCTCCCTGGAGACCCAGAGCCCCATCGCCGATTTTGATGTGATCGGTTTTTCGCTGCAGTACGAACTGTCCTATACCAATATCCTGACAATGCTGGACCTGGGTGGCATCCCGCTTGCGTCAGCCGATCGGCGCGACGCCCATCCCCTCATTCTCGCGGGCGGCCCCTGCGCGTTCAATCCCGCGCCCCTTGCCGCCTTCATCGACGCCTTTGTCATCGGGGAAGGCGAAGAAGCGGTGGTGGAAATCGCCGACATGCTGGCCGGGAGCAAAAAACAAAAATCCGGAAGGGCCGCCATGCTCGAAGCGCTGGCGAACCTTGACGGGGTTTATGTTCCGGCCGTCCACGGCCCGGATAAAACCATTTTCAAGCGGAAGGTCATCAATATCAACCGGCAGCGCCATCCCGCCGCGCCGGTGGTGCCGCTGATGCAAACCGTCCACGACCGCATCGTTCTGGAAATCGCCCGGGGCTGTACGCGGGGCTGCCGGTTCTGTCAGGCGGGCATGATCTGGCGCCCTTACCGGGAGAGAGACGCCGGGCTGATCATGGACATGGCCGACCGCGCGCTTGCGGCAACCGGTCATGATGAAATATCTCTTTTGGCGCTCAGCGCCGGAGACTACAGCTGCATTGAGCCGCTCATGCAAACCCTGATGCGGAAGCACGCCGCCGGACGCGTGGCCCTGGCCCTGCCTTCGCTGCGGGTCGAGACGCTGAGCCGGACGCTGATTGAAGAAATCAAGCGCATCCGCAAAACCAGCTTCACCCTCGCGCCGGAGGCCGGAACGGATAAAATGCGCCGGATCATCAACAAAGGCAACACGGCGGAAGATTTGCTGACATCCGTGGACAACGTCTTTGCCGCGGGATGGAAAGCCGTCAAGCTGTATTTCATGATCGGCCTGCCGCTCGAAGAAGAAAGCGATCTGGACGGCATCGTCGATCTGTCCTATCAGGCGCTGCGCGCTGCCCGACGCCGGGGCCAGGTCACCGTCAGCCTTTCAACGTTTGTCCCGAAACCGCACACGCCCTTTCAGTGGGAATCCCAATTGTCGATCGACGAAACCTTCTCTCGCCAGAATTTCATCCGCCGGCGGATGAACAACCGCAGTCTGGCCGTCAGGTGGCACGACGCCCGGATGAGCCTGCTGGAAGGCCTGTTTTCCCGGGGTGATGAAAAAATCGGAACGCTGCTTTTGCGCGCCTGGCGGAAAGGCTGCCGCTTTGACGGCTGGAGTGAGATTTTCCGCTTTGATCTGTGGCAGGAAGCCCTTGCGGAAACGGAAATCCCGACCGGCGAATACCTGCGGGAACGCTCCGCAAACGAGCCTCTGCCCTGGGACAACATCGACTGCGGTGTGAGCCGGGATTTTCTGCTGCAGGAAAGGCAAAAAGCCCTTGCGGGAGACGCCACGCCGGATTGCCGCTATGAGGCCTGCCAGGATTGCGGCGTCTGCGATTTCAAAGATGTTCAAAATATTTTTTCAGACCAAAACTTGCCGGCTCCGACAGTTGAGATCAGGCCGCCGGCCGGGACCGTTCCTGAAAAAGTCTATCGCCTGAGCTTCGCCAAAACCGGCCGGGCCCGCTTCCTTTCGCATCTGGAGCTGGCCGCGGCGCTTACCCGCGCGCTCAGGCGCAGCTCCCTGTCCCTGTGCTACTCGGCAGGCTACCACCCGCATCCCAAAATATCCTTCGCCACGGCCACCTCAGTGGGCATGGAAAGCCGTCAGGAATACCTGGACGTCACCGCCCTGGCGTATCCGCAAAATTTGTCGGTCTTGAAAGGCGAAATCAACGCGGC
>JAAZOZ010000200.1 GCA_012797505.1 Smithella sp.
AGGCGGGCATCATCACCGGCGGCATCGGACTGATGGCGATTCTCGGCGCGCCGCTGGGGGGATTTCTCGCCGATTTCTGGCAGAGGAAAAATCCCCGGGGCCGGATGTATATTCCGGTCGTGTCTTATATTCTGGGCGGCGGGCTCCTGATTGTGGTGGTGCTCACACGATTCAGTTACGTGGGCATCGCGCTGGCCTGCGTGTACGGCATTGCCGCGGCGGCGGCCATGCCGGCGATTGCCGCCATCTCTCAGGACGTCGTCCCGGTGGCGCACAAGGGCCTGTCGATGGGGCTCGCGATCTTCGCGCAGTACATGCTGGGGGGCGCGTGGGGGCCCTATATCGTCGGCGCGGTTTCCGACGGACTGGGTGGAGGCGCGGAAGGACTAAGCGCGGCGGTCATGCTCTGCGGCGGATTCGGCATCCTGGCGGGGTTTCTCTTTCTGATCGCGTCGCGCACGTACCCCGAGGACTGGCAGAAGGTGAAGGACGAGGCGATTCTGGAGGAATAAAAGAAGGCGATAGGCCATAGGCCAGAGGCTATGGGCAAGAACAACAAGCAATGAATGTAGGGAACGGTCTTGCCACCCGCAAGGGTGGTTGAAACCGTTCCCTACGCGGGCATGGGCGGAGGAAATAAATATATGGATGAGAGGAAAATAATGGAGGATGCGGTTCAGACGATGAGCCGCTACGTGCAGTTTGACACGACCAATCCGCCGGGGAATGAAATGCCCGCCGCCCTGTGGCTCGCCGATCAACTGACGTCCCGGGGCATCACCTCCGACATTCGAATTCATGAACCGGTCGCCGGGCGCGGCCTGGTCTTGGCGCGTATCGCGGGAACCGAAGCCCTCAAACCCCTCATGCTCAACCACCACATCGACGTGGTGGCGGCCGACGCCTCCCGGTGGACCCAACCGCCCTTTTCCGGAGAGGTGGCCGGCGGTTTTGTCTGGGGGCGCGGCACGCTGGACACCAAGGGCCTCGGCGTCATGTTTCTCCTGGCGCTCGAATCGCTTTTGAAGGAAGGCGTGGCATTCCGTCGGCCGATTGTATTCACCGCCGTGCCCGACGAAGAGCCGGGCGGAGAAAACGGCATGCGCTGGCTGGTGGAACATCACCTGAAAGAAATTGATCCCGAATGGGTCTGGGATGAAGGCAGCGGCGGTTTGAAGGATGTTTTTGGAAAAGGGATCATGTTTGCCGTCGCCGTCGCCGAAAAGCAGATCTATCGCGTCCGGCTCATTGCCACAGGCGACCCCGGACACGGCTCCATGCCGCACCCAAACAGCGCCAACGTGACGCTGCTTTCCGCCCTTTCCCGGATCGTCGGGAATCCCCGGCCGCTGCGTGTGGACCGGGCGGCTCAGATGATGTTTCAGGGACTCGCGCCGACGCAGAAGTTTCCCGCATCGTTTTTGCTGCGCCATCTTTCCAATCCGCTCGCTTTGATGACGGCCGGCAAAAAGCTTGCGGCGGACAAACTGACCAACGCCCTGCTTCGCGACACCGTCAGTCCCAATGTCATCAAGGCCGGCTATCAAATCAATGTCATCCCGGAACAGGCCACGGCCGAGCTGGATTGCCGTTTGCTTCCTTCGACCAGCGCGGAGGAATTTCACCGCTGGCTGGTCTCCTGCATCGCCGACGACCGCATTCGGATAGAAATGATTCAGACGTCGCCTCCTTCGGGCATCGCGCCTTTGGACAGCCTGTTTTATCAGGTGGTTACGCAGACCGTTAAAAAGCATTCGCCCGAGGCCGGCGTATTCCCTCTCCTGATGGCCGGGGCGTCCGACGGCCATTACTGGCGGGAACGGGGCTATCCGGCCTACGGATTTACTCCGATGATTCTGGAACGGGAGGACATCGGCCGCGTCCACGGCATCGACGAACGCATCTCCGCGGAGAACCTTCTTTTCGGAATCAAAATGACCCGGGATATCCTTAAGAGCCTATGTGCATAGAAAACGGCCACGTGCATGACCTAATGACCCAATAACCTGTCTAAAGGCCACGGGAGGTCACACATAAGCGGCGATGATAACCCGATATAAAGACAACCCCTTTAAGAGTCGCGTTTGATTTCTCCAAGCGGCAGAGATCAATAAAGTGATTTCTCTTGACATACTTCATTACTTTCCTTAAGCTTTTCAGCAAATGACAAGGGTATCCATGTGGGGAAAAAGTTATGAGAGCCGTAAAACGTAAGATAACGGATATGAGCGTAGATGAACTCAAGGGCGTCATCCATGAAGCAATCTCCGAAGACATGGAGGTTTGGCGGGAAACATTTGAGATCATGGCGGACAACAAGCTGATGGAGGAGATCCGGCGCGCGGATCTCGATAAGGCAGCCGGCAAAAAAAACGCCTTTGTCGCCTGGGATGATCTGAAAAATGCATAAGATCATTCTTCATCGGAACGCCGTCAAATTCTACCGGAAGGCCGGTAACGCCTTAAAGGAGAGGGTATCAGACGCGATGGAGGTTATTGCCGGAATCCGCGCCTGGACGGACATATCAAGAAGCTGAAAGGGGATCTCAAGCACATGCATCGTTTCCGAATGGGCGACCTACGTATCCTCATACGAAATCGACGATGCGCAAGAGACTGTGTGGATCAAAACCATCGAATGGAGAGGCTCGGCATATAAATAAAATGTTGTCGAAGGAACGGTCGCGACCACCCTTGCGGGCGGCAAGACCGTTCCCTATATTCTTTCCACTTCGTACGGAACGGTTTCAAACCGTTCCCTACCTTTCACCATCCACTATCCACCATCCCTGTCATGGTTCGACCAGCTCACCACTCGGCAGGCTCACCATGACAAAAGGTGTCACCCCGAGCCTAGCCTGTCCTGAGCCTGCCGAAGGGAGGGGCACCATTCCCTAAGCGGCGCGCAGGGCGTCCACGATCTTCAGGCGCGAGGCTCTGAGCGCCGGCAGCATGCCGCCCGCCAATCCCATGGCGAGCGCGAAGATCATCGATTCAATGATGATGCCGGGCGTCAGCGTGAACCGAAACGCAAGTTCTGAAAAAGTCTGAAAGTTCACCGTGGAAATCGTCAGAAACTGCATGAACGAGGCGAAAAACAATCCGATCCCCCCGCCCAGAAATCCCAGCAGCAGCGACTCGGTGAGAAACGCCAGCAGAATGTTGCGGCGGCGGAAACCCAGCGCGCGCAGCGTGCCGATTTCCGGCGTGCGGTTGGCAACGGCAGAATACATGGTGATCATCGCGCCGATGATGGCGCCGATGGAAAAGACCGCCGTCAGCGTCGTTCCCAGGATGCGCAGAAATTTGGCCATCATTTCCGACTGGTCCTTGTAATACTTGGTTTCGCGCCGGGCCTCCAGCGTGAATCGGGGATCTTTTTCGATGGCGTCTTTTGCCGCGTCAAACGCGTCGGGCGTCTTGAGCCGGAAAATCAACGAAGAATAGACGGGGCGCCGGAACGCCTGCATCACCTGATCCACGTCGCCCCAGATTTCGGAGGCGAAGCCCGTGTTGCCCGCGTCAAAAATTCCCACCACCGTCCAGGTCCGACCGCCCCATTTCAGCGTCTGCTGAAGGCCCACGCCCTGGAAACGCTGGGCGATGCTGTTGCCGACCAGAACCTCGGACGAGTTGGGGCGGGGCAGACGGCCGGCCACGAGCTTCACCTGATGCCTCAGCAACAGCGACTGGGACTGAACGCCGCGCACAACCACATTGGAATGGCTGGAGGACTTCTCCTCGCCCTGTTTTTTGAGCGCGATCAACACCACCACCTCCCGGGCCATCATCGGCCGGCCTCCCTCTCCCGCGGCCACCTGCGGCAGCATTTCCACAATGGCCGCCTTTTGGCGGCCGATCGTGCTCATCACCTCCGACTGCGACCCTTTGCGCACCACGACCACGTTGGAAGGCGAGCCGGTTTCCACCAACGTCTTCTGCAGGCCGGCCGCCATCATCAGCACCGCGGCAAACACGAACACCACCAGCGCCATGCCGGCCACCGTAAGAATCGTCGTCAGCCGCCTGCGCCGAAGGTTGCGGATGCTGTAGGACAGGGGCAGCGCCATCAGCCGATCCTCCTCAACCCGTCGGCAATGCGAATGCGGACCGCGTGGCGCGCGGGAATAATCGCCGCGGAAAAGGCCATCAGCAACGCCGCAACCAGATCCAGATACAGCGTCGTCCGGGACACCAGAAAGATCGGAAAATAGGTGGACAGTTCGGCTGCAAAAATGCGCGCCGCCGGAAACGTCAGCGACGCTCCAATGAACGTGCCGGTCATCGTCAGCACCAGCGCTTCGCCGAAGATCAGCAGCGTGATGTCCTTCGCGCCGAAGCCCAGCGTTTTCATAATCGCATAGTCGCCCGTGCGCTCGCGCGTTGTCATGGCCATCGTATTGGCGACCACAGCCATGATAATTAAAATGATGACGAAGGACACCATCTGAATGGCCGTGACAATCGCCTCCGCCATCGCGAGGAAGCCCAGATTGAACGCCTTTTCCGTTTCCGTCAGCGTTTCCGCCAGCGAATTTTTGAATATCGCGTCAATCCGGACCGCTGTGTCCGCCGCAATGTCCGGGCGGTTCACGCCGATCATGAAAAAGCCGGCCTTGTCGGCAAAGACGGGGGCGATTTTCTTGACGGCTTCGTTGAGGTAGGTCCATTGAAAGAAAAACTGCGTCTCATCGACGGTCTGGTCCCGGCCCCGGTAAATGCCCCGGAGCACAAAATCCCAGTTGCCCGGATAGATCGTGCCTTTGAGCGTGATCGTGTCGCCGATTTTCCATTTGTACTTGGCGGCCAGCTTCCGGCCGACCACCGCCCCTTTGCGGTCCAGCAGAAAATCCTTCTTCTGCTTCTCGTCCAGGACAAATTCCGGATACAGGGAAAAGTAGGTGACGGGTTCGACGCAGAAATTGGGGAAAAAATTCTTTTCATCGATATAGATGCCGCCGAACCAATTGCCCCAGGAAACCGTTTTGACGCCTTCCACCTGATGAATTTTCCCCGCGTAGGAAATGGGCAGGGGGAAAATGATGGAAATGGCGTTGCGCGTCACCAGCCGGGAGGCGGACGCCGCCTCCACGCCCGCGTAAAAGGAGCTGATGACCGTGCGCAGCAGACCGAACGCCAGAATGGCCACCGCAATTCCCAGAATCGTGAGAGAGCTGCGGAGCTTGTTATGAAAGGCGTTTCTAAAGAGGATTTTGGCCAACAGCATCGTTGAGATATCCCTTGTCCAGATGTCGCAGGATCCGCGCGCGGGCGGCCGCCCGCGGATCGTGCGTGACCATGATGATGGTTTTTCCCATGTCGCGGTTGAGGCGCTCCATCATGGAAAGGATCTCCTCGGCGGAGACGCGGTCGAGATCGCCCGTCGGCTCGTCGGCGACCAGAATCGTCGGATCGGTGACAATGGCCCGGGCGATGGCCACGCGCTGCTGCTCGCCGCCGGACATCTCCCCCGGATAGTGGTCCATCCGGTGCGCCAGCCCCACCATCGAAAGCGCCATTTGGGCGTGTTCGCGCCGCTGTTTTTTGGTAAGGACCGTGAGGTGCAGCGGCAGCTCAACGTTCTCCACGGCCTGGAGAACGGGAATCAGGTTGTAGAACTGAAAGATGAAGCCCACCGAGTTGGCCCGCCAGGCGGCCAGCTCCGTCTCCGTGAGCGTGGTGATGTCGATATCGCCCACATGAATGCTGCCGGAGTCGGCCCGGTCAATCCCCGCGATCAGATTGAGAAGTGTTGTTTTGCCCGAACCGGACGGCCCCATGAGCGCCAGAAATTCTCCCGCGGCGATGTCAAACGTAATATCGAAGAGCACCGGCACGACCAGGCTTTCCCGTTGATAGGATTTGTAAAGATTCCGAATTTCCACAATCGGCTTTGTCTGTTCGGTCATGGGATTTTCCGATTTACTATCCACCATCCCTGTCATGGTTCGACAGGCTCACCATGACACTCTATGGTCACCCTGAGCTTGTCGAAGGGCGCTATCTCTCCGCCACTTTGATCCTTGCCCCGTCCTGCAGGCCCAGGGGTTTCAGCACCGCGCGGTCTCCCGGTTTCAGGCCTGACAGGACCTCCCGCATATCGCCCAGCTTTCCGCCAAGGCGAACGACGGTTTCCCGCGCCTTATTGTCTTCAATCCGATAGACGATCGTCTTGTCTTTCGTTTCGACCAGGGCCGCCTGATGGACGGCCAGCCGGGGAGGAAGCTCTTCTGGCGTCAGCTCGCGGGAAAGGAAAGACACTTTCGCGCTCATGTCCGGCAGCATCCGGGGGTCTTTGTCGCGAAAGCGCACTTTCACCAGAACCGTTGCCTTGGAACGGTCCACGGTCGGCACGATGGCGTGCACCTCGCCGCGGAACCGGCGCTCGGCCAGCGCATCGAGCTGGATGTCGCAAGGCTGACCAACCCCAATCAGCGTGATGCTGGTTTCGGACACATCCACCTCAACCTGAAGGGAATCCATGTCGGCCAGCGTGACCACGGCGGCCTTCGAGGTGGCCGAAGCGGAAAGAGGCGTCACAATGTCGCCCACGTCGGCGTTCTTGGTCAGCACGACGCCGTCAAACGGCGCCCGGATCAGTGTATAGTCCAGGTTGACCTCCGCATGGGCAAGCGCCGCGCCGGCCGATTCCACGGCGGCCTGCGCCGCTTTCACGGCCTCCAGCGACCGCAGGTACCGGGTATGAATCATGTCGTAATCCGACTGCGCCACATAACCGCCCGCAATCAGCTTTTGATAGCGGGCATTCTCCTGCGCGGCGTGATCGCGCTCCACCAGCGCCTGTTTGAGCATGGCCCGGGCGTTTGCCAGGTTCGCCGTCCCCTGTTCCTTCATGGCGGCGACGTCGCCGCTCTCCATCCGGGCCAGAATCTGTCCCTTCCGGACGCGGCTGCCCTCTTCCACCAGCAATTCCGTCAAGCGGCCGGTCACCTTGGACGCCACCGCCGCCTTGCGCTGGGCAACAATGTAGCCGCTGGCATTCAGGACGGACAGGGACTGGGCCGGGTAAATCATCGAAACGGTGGTCACATCCACCGTGGCCGAAGGCGCAATCACGCCCAGACGATAGAGAATGACACCGACCGCCAGCAAAATCATCGCGCCGGCAATGAGAAACGGCTTCTTTTTCCGGCCTCCCGCCACGTTTTTCCTGGCCGATGAATCGATTTTCAGCTTGCTCAAATCTTCCCGCGGCATGTTTTTCTCACCTTAAAAGATTGTGATTTCCGGGAACAATAACAGAACTGAGCAGAATTTGCCATACGCATGAAAACCCTTTTTACTTCTTGACAATGGAGAGCGTTGTTTTCATAATGCCCCAAATCGATCTGTTCGGAAAAAAGTTTCTTTGCAACCGGACCTAAAATGGTCGGCCGTTTTGCCGGCCTGACCACAGGACCATAAGGCGCCTCATGACCCCGGAAGAGAACCATCGACCCGAATCCTTTGCCTGGCTGGCCAAACGCTCGAATGTGGTCTGGCTGGCCCTGATCTTTTTCCTCATTCTCTCCGCGGCTTCTTTTTTTCTGATCTATGGCCATTACCGGGATGCCAGGGAACAAGTTTTCCGGGAAGACCGGAAATCCGCAAAGCTGATTTCGCTGATCGTCGAAGCCTATCTCAACGAGATCCGATCCACTCTGGAATCCTACGCCAGCCGCCCCCTTCTGCTGGAAGCCGTCCGGCGCAGAGACGTTTTGGCGGCAAAACAGCACCTGGCCAGCCTAAACCGGGTTAGTCCCGGAATGGACAGCCTGCTGATCGCAGACAAGTTGGGCACTGTTTGGATCAGTCTGCCCGACCGGCCGGACGTTCTGGGAAAAAACTTCGCCTGGCGCGACTGGCACCGGGGCGTCATCCGGGAAAAGAAGCCCTATGTCGGGGATGCCGTTTTGCGTGTCACGGGCGAAAAAGACGCGGCCATCCATATCGCCGTCCCGATTTTCGACAAGAAGAAAGAAATCATCGGCATCCTGCTCAATGCCACGCGGGCCGTCGAGATCGGTAGAGTTCTCCGGCGCGCGCCGCTGGAAGAGGGGCTGTCTATTTCCGTCACGGACCGCAACGGAACGCTTCTATACAGCAGCCGGTCCGCTTACGCAAAAACGCCGGGGCGCTATCCGTTTTTTGACGTGGTGAAAAAAACGACGGGCGCGGAACTTTCCACCGTTGCCTTTCCCGATCCGGACGAACGGGGAAATATGCTCCATATTTCGCGCGCCATCCTTCCCGGCGCCGGACTGCATGTTTTTGTCGAACGCGACCAGCGTTCCATCTGGTCGTCGGTATGGTCCCACCTGGTTCAGATGACCGCCATTTCCACCCTGCTTTTCTTATGTGTGATCATGCTCGTATTGTATATCCGCAAACGCACCATCGCCCAGTCCGCACTGGAGCGCCTGGAGACGGAAAGGGAAATTTCGGCCGGCCGGTCGCGTTTCAGCGAACTTTTCAACCAATTGAAAAGCGCCGTAGCCATTTATCAGGCCATCGACGGGGGAAAGGATTTTGAAATTCTGGAGCTCAATGCCGCTGCCCGCCGGATCACAAAGGTGGATCGGAACGTCAAAGGCAAAAGCGTCCGGGACATCTATCCTGGTCTGATAAATCATACGCTCTTGACCACTTTTCAAAACGTCTGGCGGACGGGAGAGCCGGAGGAACATCCCACCTTTCTTTATCAGGACGACAAACAGACCTTCTGGACGGACAATTACGTATTCAAACTTCCCTCCGGCGAAGTGGTTTCCGTTTTCGAAGACGTGACCGCGCGTAAACTCGCGGCGGACAAGATTTCCAGGCAGACGCGCCTGCTTTCCGCCATCAACCGGCTTTTTGCCGAAACGCTGAAATCCCGGGACAGGGAAGCGGTCGCCCGGACCTGCCTTGCCGCCGCGCAAAGCATCACAAACAGCGAACTCGGATTTATCGGCGAAGTGAGCCCGGACGGACTTTTCAATACGACCGCCGTCAGCGACACGGGCTGGCGCGCCTGCGCCATCCCTCAAAAGGAGGCGACGGCCGTCCTTCAGAACATGATCATCCGGGGCGTGTGGGGACAGGTGATCCTCCGGCAGCAGTCCCTGATCGTCAATGACCCGGGAGCTTTCCCCGACCGCGTGGGCATTCCGGCGGGGCATCCGCCGCTGACGTCCTTTCTGGGCGTACCGCTCAAAGACGAGGGAAAGACCATCGGGATGATCGCGCTGGCCAACCGCGCGG
>JAAZOZ010000201.1 GCA_012797505.1 Smithella sp.
ATGGCCAGCTTGGTTTCATTGTCCAGATCGGCATTGACGAACAGATAGCCGGGAAACAGCGGCACCATAATCTTCTTTTTCCGGTCTTTTCGCTTGCTCCAGACCTCCATCTCCGGTAAAAACGTCGTCAGGCTTTTTTGGACGAGCAAGGTGTAGGCTTTGTATTCATGGCGGCTCTTGGTGGAAACGGCATACCAGGGCATGGCAAACCCCTTTAAAGTGGTCATTCCCGCGAATAACCTAAAGGTCACTAGTGCGGGAATCCAGTTGTTTTAATGTTTTCTGGATACCGGCTGTTGCCGGTATGACGAACATTAAATTCATTGTTGGGTTCGTTAATTATAGCATGCGCTTGTTTTTTGCAACGGAGAAATGATGAACGAGATTCGCCTCAACGGTTTGACGCTTGTGCTGGATGAAAAAGAGGAAAGACTGAAGGAAAAGGCGGCCCGCGCGCTGGGCGCGGCCCCATCCGATGTTCTTTCCTGCCGCGTTGTCAAAAAAGCGCTGGATGCCAGACGCAGCAAGCCTCCGCGTTTTGTGTATGCGCTTCATCTCTCTCTCAAGGACCATGTTATTTTGCCGGACGTCCTGCCGGAAGGTCTTCAGATTCAGAGATGGAAAGGGGAGCCGGAGGACTTTCCCGTGGTCTGCGAAGCAAAAGAGGCAACGTCCTGCGTTTCAGTCCGGACGGAAAGTATATCGCCGCTTCACGACGGCGGCCCGTTTGGAAAAGCGGCGAAAGCGAAGATCAAGCCGGTGGTCGTCATCGGCAGCGGGCCGGCAGGGCTTTTTGCCGCCTATCGACTTGCCCGGAATGCCATTCCCGTTATCCTTCTGGAAAGGGGACGGCCCGTGGAGCAGCGCGTTGCGGATGTACGGGATTTCTGGGAGCGGGGCCTGCTCCATCCGGAAAGCAATGTCCTTTTCGGCGAAGGCGGCGCGGGAGCCTTTTCCGACGGGAAGCTGACCAGCCGGTCCAAAAATCCCGCCGCGGGATGGGTCAGGAAGGTGCTGGTGGAAATGGGAGCGCCGGAAGCGATTTTGACGGATGCCAAGCCGCACATCGGAACGGACCGGCTGCGTCAGGTGATTCTGCGGCTGCGGCAAAAACTTGTGCAGATCGGATGCGACGTTCGGTTTGAATCCCGAGTGACGGATTTTGTCATCCGCAGCGGCAAAATGGCGGCGGTGGCGGTCAACGACCGACAGGAGATCGAAACGGATTGTGTGATTCTGGCCATCGGCCAGAGCGCGGACGACACGTACCGCCTTTTGCGCGAGCGGGGCGTCAGCATGGAACCGAAGCCTTTCGCGATGGGGCTGCGCGCCGAACATCCGCAGGAACTGATCAATGCCACCCAGTATGGACGGTGGGCCGGTCATCCCCTGTTGCCGCCGGCGGAATACTTTGTGACCGCCGCCCTTGAGGAGCAGGATCGCTCCGTTTACACGTTTTGCATGTGTCCGGGAGGGCAGGTGATCGGCTGCAGCGCTTTTCCGGGGCGCGTGATCACCAACGGCATGAGCAACGCCGCCCGAGGCGGAGTTTTTGCCAACAGC
>JAAZOZ010000202.1 GCA_012797505.1 Smithella sp.
TCCGGCGCCCTGGGGCAATATATGCTGGGATTTATCAATCCGGCCACGGCATATGGCGTTCTGGAAAGAATCAATGCCCAGCTAAGCCGAAGAGCAACCCTGAAGACCAAAGCCATCGGGGCGGACAGGATTGAGGCAAAAGCCACTTTGCAGCCGGGTGTAGTGGAAAAGCCCTATCAGTGTCAGAACCGATTGGGGGGGGCTGGAGGCACTGGCAAAGCTCTCCACCAATAAATTTGCCAGCATAGAACATCCTGTCTGCATCCATAAAGGCGGAGACTGCTGCCTGTACGTTATCTCCTGGGAAAACACCCGCACCTTTTTCTGGAAACGCATCCGCAATTATTACTTTTGGATCGCATTTGCTCTTTGCGCCATCCTGTTTAGTTTCATGAAACCGGCTTACTGGGATGTCCTGACCCTATCGTGTGTGCTGATGGGAATGGGCGTGACGCTCTATGCCGAACATCTGGAAAAGAAAGATTTGCTTGCCCACATCTTCAACCAGGGAGATGCGGCGGACAGCCTCCTGGATCAGATCAACAGACGTTACAATGAAGCCCTCTTGGTCCAGGAGATCGGACAGAAATCCTCTGATATGACCAAGGTTGATGAACTCCTCCAATATATTATAGAATCATTGGTTAAAAGACTCGATTTCGACCGGGGGATCATCATGCTGGCCAATAAACAAAAAGACCGCTTAGTGTATACGGTGAGTTACGGATATAATCCGAAGAATGAAGATTACCTGCATAATATTCAATTTCATCTGGACAATCCTCAATCAAAGGGTACGGCTGTCGCTTCCTTCAGAACACAGAAACCTTTTTTGGTCAACGATCTGTCCGACATCGAGCATGACCTGTCGCGGAAAAGTCTTGATTTCGTGAATACGATGGGCAGCCGGTCTTTCATCTGCGTCCCTATCGTCTATAAAGGGGAATCGATGGGGGTCCTGATTGTGGATAATGTCCAGTCAAGGAAACCGCTTAGCCAGACCGAGATGAGTCTCCTGATGGGCATTGCTCCGCAGATCGGGATTAGCATCAAGAATGCTATTGCCCATCAGAAAATCAAGGAGAGCGAAGAGTGCTTCCGCTCGCTCAGTGAAAATGCCCCGGACATTATTTATACCTTGGGCATCAAAGGGAAATTTACTTACATTAACCCTGTGATTGAAACGATCCTGGGATACCGCCCTGAGGAAATCATCGGCAGATACTTTATCGATATTGTCAGAAAAGAAGACGTGCACCGGTGTATTGAATTTTTCAAGCAAGTCAGAGATCATCAACAAACCATCAAGGAAGAAATGGGCATCCTGCTTCATAAGGATGGCACGGAACGGTATTTCAGCTTTAGTTGTGCGCCCAATTTTGATTCCGAAAGTCATTTTATAGGGGTGGTCGGGACGTTCAAAAATATGACCGACATCAGAAAATCGGAAATGGAGTTGAAAAAGAGCTTCGAGAAACTGCAATCGGTCATGAGCAGTACCATTGATGCCATCTCCATCATCGTTGAATCCCGAGACCCATACACGGCAGGCCACCAAAGGCGTGTGACACAACTCGCAACCGCCATCGCCTGCGAACTGGCTTTATCCAAAGAAAAAATCGACCTGATTCGTATGGGCAGTTTGATTCACGACATCGGGAAGATATATATTCCCTCTGAAATTTTGACAAAACCCATGAAGCTGAACGACATCGAATATGCCATGATTAAATCTCATCCGGAGGTGGCTCGAAAGATATTGAAACAGGTTGACTTTATTCCAACGGTTGTGGATATGGTTTATCAACACCACGAAAGGATTGATGGTTCCGGTTATCCCAGAAAACTAAAAAGAGACGACATTCTCATCGAGGCCCGGATTCTTGCCGTGGCCGATACGGTGGAAGCCATGGCCACACA
>JAAZOZ010000203.1 GCA_012797505.1 Smithella sp.
AAAAAACCCTTGAAGGAGGAAACAGATCATGAAGAAGACCTTAGGAACAATCGTAGCGGCGGCGGCAGTGGTTCTTTTGACGGCAACGTTTGGATTTGCAGAGTATGCGGCGGCAGGGGCGGCCCAATTCCCGTATTTTCAGCTGGGCTGCCTGATTGTGGGCGGACTGATTATGGTCAGCCTGAAGAGGAAGTATAACAAGATGTACACGGCGGAAGTGGTCGGCGCCTTCGCTCTTTACACCCTTCTGATGGCGCTCTTCACCAATCCGGTGATTGACGCGGTGAAAAACATTGTGACATAATCAAAAGCAGCAGCAGGTGAAGTAACCGCCGCCCGGAACACAACATTCATGATCTGTCATATAGAACGCCCCCTCAGGTTCCCACAACTGAGGGGGTTTTTTTGAGTTGAAAACCTGAAACATAATCCTTGATTTTCAAACCGGCTTGGGATAGAAGGCACCAACATCAAATACAGGGACTCCCCTTGCTCCCGAACTGAATCGGGGGCTTTAGAGCCGAAAGGAGGAAAGATTGAAGAGATACGAAGTTATCGCTATTGTCAAAACGGATGTGTCGGAAGAAGACCTGACCGCCATCATGGAGCGGTCCTCCAACATCATCACCGAACGCAAAGGAGTCATCGCCAAAGCTGAGAAATGGGGCAAACGGCGGCTGGCCTACGAAATCAAAAAACAAAAAGACGGATTTTATTTTTACATCGACTATGCCGGCGACGGTTCCATCGTGGCCGAAATGGAGAGAAATTTTAAAATCGACGACCGGATTCTGAAATTCATGACGGTCGCCAAAGAAGGCGCCGTAACCCGTGAGGGCATCGATGCCGAGATCGCCGCCGCGGAAGCAAAGCGCACGCAGATCCGCATCGAAACGGACAACACGGCCGCCGCGAAAGAGGAAAAGGCGGCAGGGGATGCAAGACCTGCGCGGCCGACCTTCCGCAAAGCCCCGCACCGGGAAGACAACACACCGAAAGGAGAATAATCATGGCTGCACCCAACGGCGAAAGACCATCCCGTCCGCCTCAGAGAAAGTTTTTCCACAGAAAGAAATTCTGCCGGTTCTGCACGGACTCCAACGTAAAGATTGATTATAAAAATCCGGTGATTCTCAACAACTTTGTCACGGAGCGCGGCAAAATCATGCCCCGAAGGATCACGGGCAACTGCGCTTATCACCAGAGAGAGCTGACCGTGGCCATTAAAAGAGCCCGCACGATCGCCATCATGCCTTTTGTCACCGCGGAAGGCAGATAAACCCGTTTTTTACAACCGCCGGCCGGTTTTATTCTGTTGAAGGAGAACCGGCCGGTTTTTATTGACCCGGCACACCGTTTCACTGATCAGGATCATTGCCATTTTTTTCATCGCGGGCCGCTAATTTGACAATATTGAATTTATCGTTTTTTCAAAATTCCTTTCTCCGGCTTCTGCTCACCATCACACTTTTTCTGGCGGCCTCCCTTCTTCCCTTTGCCGGACTCGTTTTCCTGTTGTTTCTCCCGCTGGTTCTGTATGTCCTGTGCTTCCTTGCCGATCCCGGAAAAACACTCATCGCCTTTCTTGCCTCGCTTTGCGTCGTGACCATCCTCCTGTGGGCCCTGAATGCGTCCGCGTCTGCGCCGGCCCTGGCGGCGGCCGGGTTCGCCGGAATGCTGATGTTTTGGACCGTCCAAAAGCGCTTCTCCGTCGAAGGGGTTGTCCTTCTGCCGTCCCTTCTTTTGGTGGGCGCAATCGCTTTATATTTTATTTACGGCGGCATGCAACTTTCCATAACTCCCTGGCAACTGGTTGAAAAGCGCATTCAGGAGGCGGTGGAACTCAACATCCGCCTCTACAGTCAATTTCCTCTAAATGCTGAAGAAATTCAAGAAATTACAAACAGCAAGCCGCAGATGATTTCGCTGTTCACGATGATTTTCCCCGCCCTTTGCGTCATAGCGGCCGTATTCACCATCTGGATCAATCTGCTTGCCGCGGGCAGGCTGCTGAAAGGCCGAGGCATTTTGCCGGCCCCGCTTTCGGCCCTATCCGAATGGAGCGCGCCCGCCTGGCTGGTCTGGATTTTTATTGCCGCGGGAGGCATGAGCGCCGTCCCAATGGCCCCCGTCCGCTTTTCGGGCGTCAATCTTTTTCTTGTCGCGTCATTTATTTATTTTCTGCAAGGCCTTGCTATTGTTAGTTTCTTCTTTCAACATCGAAACATCTCCCCTTTTTTCCGCTTTCTTGCTTATTTTTTAATTGCGATTCAACAAATGCTTATGATAGCAATAGCTGCCGTGGGGCTCTTCAATCTCTGGGTTGATTTTCGCAAATATCTCCGCAAAGACCGGACAACAGACTGACGATGCACGACAGGAGGTTTGACCATGAAGGTGATTTTAATTCAAAACGTGCCTTCCCTGGGCAAAGCCGGAGACTTGGTCAAAGTCAACGACGGCCACGCCCGCAATCTGCTGATTCCAAAGGGTCTGGCCGTTGAGGCGGACCATAAAAACATCAAGGCCTTCGAACTGGCCAAAAAAAACATTCTGCAAAAGACACAGAAAGAAAAGGAGGGCGCACGGGATCTGGCCTCCCGCTTAAGCCAGGTGACGCTGACGCTATCGCGCAAAGTAGGCGATCAACACAAGATCTTCGGCTCGGTCACCTCCAAAGACATCGAAGCCGCTCTTCGGGAAAAGGGATTTTCCGTGGACCGGAAAATGATTGTGCACGATGAGCCGATCAAATCCCTGGGAGAGTTCAAGGTTCGCATCAAACTGCACCCGGGCGTTGAAACGGAAATCAAGATCATTGTTGCCGGCGAAGAATCATGAAAGACATCGATCCTTCCTTATACAAACTGCCGCCTCAGAACATAGAGGCCGAACAGTCCATTCTGGGCAGCATTCTGCTGGAGAACAGCGCCATCAACGCGGCGCAGGAAATCCTGAACAAGGATGATTTTTACAGCGAAGCGCACCGGAAGATTTTTTCCGTCATCGAGCAGCTGGCCGACAAAAATGAGCCGGTTGACCTGATCACGCTCGGCAACGCCCTGAAGGACAAGACCCTGCTGGATTCGGTCGGCGGCATCGCCTACCTGGCATCGCTGGTGGACAACGTCCCCTCGGCCGCCAACGTGGCCAATTACGCAAAGATCGTGAAGGAAAAGGCGATTCTGCGCGGCCTGATCGGATCCGCCACCGAAATCATCAACAGTTGCTATGAGACGGACTCCGACGTCGATCAGGTGCTGGATAAAGCCGAACACCGCATTTTTGAAATTTCCGAAAACAAGGTGCGGACGTCTTTTTATCCGATCAAAGATATCGTCCGGGAGAGCTTCCGGGCCATCGAGGATTTGTTCACCCGCAAGGAACTGATCACCGGCGTCGCCACCGGATTCGATAAAATCGACGACATGACTTCCGGCCTGCAGGCTTCCGATCTGATCATTGTCGCCGGACGCCCCAGCATGGGCAAGACCGCCTTCGCGCTCAATATCGCCCAACACGCCGCAATGGAAACCCAGACGCCGGTGGCCATTTTTTCGCTGGAAATGTCCAAGGAGCAGCTCGCTTTCCGCCTGCTCGCCTCTGAAGCCAGGGTTGATTCCCAGAGGCTCCGCAAAGGATTCCTGGGCGAAACCGACTGGCCGAAGCTGACGGCGGCGGCAGGCAGGCTCTCCGAAGCGCCGTTATACATTGACGACACACCCGCCATCACCGTTCTGGAAATGAAAGCGAAGTCCCGCCGCCTGAAAGCGGACCGCGATCTGGGACTGATCGTCGTGGACTATATCCAGTTGATGCGCGCCCAGGGCAACCAAAATTCCCGCGAGCAGGAAATCTCCGAAATCAGCCGCTCGCTCAAAGCGTTGGCCAAAGAGCTCAAGGTGCCCGTGATCGCGCTTTCCCAGCTCAACCGCAAGGTGGAAGACCGTCCCAACCGGCGGCCGCAAATGGCGGATTTGCGGGAATCCGGCGCCATTGAACAGGACGCGGACGTGATCGCCTTTATCTACCGGGATGAGGTGTACAACAAATCCGATGACAACCCGGACAAAGGCGTCGCCGAAATCATCATCGGCAAACAGCGCAACGGCCCTACCGGCCTGGTGAAGCTTGCGTTCCTGGACCGGTTCACCACTTTTGAAAATCTGGCGCGTCCGGATGGACCGTCGTAAAAGACGAAGCGCGTCCGAACGGCAACATGCATGGATGGGGTGCGGATCACATGAGGCCCAAAGAAGTCATCGTCAATGATCGGATGCAAAAGGGTTACCGATACGTTCTGACCAAACCGGCCGGAAGAGATTTTGACCCGGACTTCAAGCCGGAACTGACGCCCAAACAAATGCTGGAAATCGGCGTCTTCGGCGGAAAATACATGACGGACTGCCGCAGGGAATTTCCCGCCTCCTGGTTTGCCAAAGCCAGACTCTCTCCCGAACGCCATGATCCGAAGCTCAACTGCTTCGGCGTCAACGCCTCCAAACCCCTCTCCTACTGGGTGGCCAAAGGCTGGATTCATCCCGACGATCCCCGGGGCTGGTTTCAGTGGTACTGCCGCTATTACTTGGGCCGCCGCCGCCCCGATGATGAAAGACAAATCAAACGCTGGAGCGCCATGCAGCGGCACATCTCCCAACTCACCAAAAACTGCCCCGCGGGCGATCTTTCCTGCCGCCGCAAACAGCGCCAGGCCCTGCTCCACTGGGCGTACGACAGCAGGAAAATGTAAGATATCTAACGGCGAGGCAACGGCGCTTCTTTCGTGCAAAGGATGCGCCGTTTTTCGGGAGCGTCATTACCGTTCAGAATTTCGGCGATTTCTTCTGTTTCTGTCCCCACGGACACATCATTCTGACGGAAGCTGCTCCCTTCAAAAAGATCAGGACAAACGTAATACTGATCTGTCATGATAAGCCTGTCGAACCATGGGGCGTTATATCATACGGGCTTCTCGCAGGCGCATACGGCAGAAAAAGGGACAACCATTTTTCTTTCAGACGCGGCGGTCAGGCCCGCCTGACTTCCAATGTAAATGGACTTCCCCTGCAGCCGTGCCGGCTTGAAGATTTACAGGGCCTATTATCAAGGAATCGCTATCCCGGTTATTTCGTTCGCTCACTATCGCATGTGCCCCATAATCTTCTGGCTAAGTTCATTCTTGACAATAGTAAACAATGTGTTTACTATGAAACTATGATTAAATCGTTTCGATGCCGTGAAACGGAGAAAATATTCCGCAGAGAACGCTCCAGCAAGTTTCCGGGCGATATTCAGCAGAGGGCTTTTATGAAGCTCAACGCCCTGGATGCAGCAGTTAAAATTGAAGACCTCCGCCTGCCGCCGTCTAACCGATTGGAAGCCCTGCGGGGGAAAAGGCATGGACAGTGGAGCATCCGAATCAACGATCAATGGCGGATTTGTTTTGTCTGGCAAAAAGATCATGCCGAAAAAGTTGAAATTGTCGATTATCATTAAGGAGCAAGGTTATGTTGAAAAAACGGATTAAACCGGTCCATCCGGGAGATTATTTAAAAGAGCTGCTGGACGAGCTGGAAATATCCCAGTACCGGCTGGCCCATGATCTGGGAGTTGGGACCATGAGGATAAACCATGTGGTCAACGGCAAGCGTCCGGTTAATGCGGAACTGGCATTGCGATTGGGCAGGTATTTCAGCCAGGAACCACGCTACTGGATGAATCTGCAAAGCCGGTATGACATGGATATGGCAGAAGATGCTCTTTCCGATCAGGTATCCCATGAAGTTCAGCCGCTGAGAATGGCGGGATAATGCTGCCTACGTTAGCGTAAACCATGTTCCCGGGTATGTAAAAAAAGGGCGCTCCTTTTGGGGGAGCGCCCTTTTGGTTTAAAGGGGATGGAAAATTATCCGCCCAGTTTCTCGCTGGCGATTCTCATGGAGTAGAAGGAGCGGTACACGAAAATCAGGGCAATCAGCAGGAAGACAACCGCCAGACCAATCTTCAGGTTCTGGTTGGTCATGGTCACCGCGATTTCCGTAGCCAGAAGACCGAACAGGGTCGTGAATTTGATGACCGGGTTCAAAGAAACCGAAGAGGTGTCTTTGAAGGGGTCGCCGACGGTGTCGCCGACCACGCTGGCTTCATGCAGCGGGGTGTTTTTCATCTTGAGATCCACTTCAACAATCTTCTTGCCGTTGTCCCAGCAGCCGCCGGCGTTGGCCATGAAGATCGCCTGGAACAGACCGAAGAAGGCGATACCGATCAGGTAGCCGATGAAGAAGTAGGGGTTGAAGAACGAAAGGGCCAGACACATGAAGAAGATCACGATGAAGATGTTGATCATCCCCTTCTGAGCGTACTGGGTGCAAATCTGAACGACTTTCTTGGAATCCTGAATCGAGGCTTCCGCCTTGTCCAGATTGATGTTCTTCTTGATGTACACAACGGCCTGATAAGCGCCGGTGGTCACGGCCTGCGTGGAAGCGCCGGTGAACCAGTAAATGACCGCGCCGCCCATGATCAGGCCCAGAATAATCTCAGGCTGCACCAGGGACAGTTTGGAAATGACCTGACCGAAGAGACCTTCGAGCAGGATAATGATGCCGAACACCATGGTGGTGGCGCCGACAACAGCGGTTCCGATCAACACGGGTTTGGCCGTCGCTTTGAAGGTATTGCCCGCGCCGTCGCCGGATTCCAGATAGTGTTTGGCCAGCTCAAAGTCGGGAGCGATGCCGTACGCCGCTTTGACGACGTCTTTGGCATCCTTGCGGGATTCGATCATGGACAGTTCATAAATGGACTGCGCATTGTCGGATACCGGACCGAAGCTGTCCACCGCGATGGTGACGGGGCCCATGCCCAGGAAACCGAAGGCCACCAGACCGAACGCGAAAACCGGCGCCGCAAAGGTGAATGCCGGGGGCATCAGCGCCATAACGGACGCATTCTTGGAAACCATGTAAGAGACAAACATCAGAAGCACAACCACCATTCCCAGCCAGAAACCGGAGAAGTTCCCCGCGACGAAACCGGACAGGATGTTCAGAGAAGGCCCGCCCTGTTTGGAAGCGTTGACGACTTCTTCGCAGTGACGGGAAGAGGTGCTGGTGAAGATTTTGGTGAATTCGGGAATCAACGCGCCGGCAATGGTTCCGCAGCTGATGATCACCGACAGAGCCCACCACAGGTCTGCGTATTTGGGATCAAGGTCATTTGCGTTCAGCAGGAAATAACTTGCCGCAAAGGTAACGCCGATGGAAACGATCGAGGTAATCCAGACCAGGTTGGTCAGCGGATGCTCGAAATTGAATTCTTTCTTTCCGGCAAAAGCAGCGGTGCTGATGCCGTTGTTGACAAAGTAGGAAACCAGAGACGTCAGGATCATGAGGATTCTCATGGCGAAAATCCAGATGATCAGCTTGCCGCCCATTTCGGGGTTGCCGGCCAGAGCCAGTGCCAGGAAGGTGATCAGCGCGACGCCGGTAACGCCGTAAGTTTCAAAACCATCCGCCGTGGGGCCGACGCTGTCACCCGCGTTGTCGCCCGTACAGTCGGCGATGACGCCGGGGTTTTTCGGGTCGTCTTCGGGAAGATGGAAGACGATCTTCATGAGGTCGGAACCGATGTCGGCGATCTTCGTGAAGATACCGCCGCAGATACGCAGCGCGGAAGCGCCCAGCGATTCACCGATCGCGAAACCGATGAAACAGGGGCCGACCAGTTCTTTCGGGATATAACCCAGGATCATGATCATGAAGAACAGTTCGATGCTCACCAGCAGAAGGCCGACGCTCATGCCGGAACGCAGGCAGATATTGACGATGTTGAGGGGATTGCCGGAAAGCGACGAGAAAGCAGCGCGGGAGTTGGCAACCGTATTAATGCGGATACCGAACCAGGCCACCGAGTAGGAGCCCAGAATACCCAGAATCGAACAGACCAGGATGATCACGATTTCGCCGGCAGGCATTCCGGACAGACCGCCAAAATAGTAAATCATACAAATGGCAATCAGGATCCATAAACCGATAAGGAACTTGCCCTGCTGGAACAGGTAGGTTTTGCAGGTTTCCCAGATCGTCTGGGAAACATCGAGCATCGCCTGATGGGCCGGCAGGTTCTTGGTCTGTACATACTGCATCACACCGAAAATCAACCCGATAATGCAGATGACCAAGCCGACGTTCAGAATCATCATGCCGGAAAGGGCGCCGCCCATAAAACTGACCTGACTTAAGTCCGGCAGTTTGATGTCCGCTTCACTGGCCAGGGCCGCGCCAGCGGAAAGCAGAACCAGCAAACCGCTCAGTAAAAATGTCCAAATACTTCTTTTGTTTCTAAACATTCACTATTCCTCCTTTTTTAGAAAATCTATATTTTTTGTCTGGTACTTGCTTATCGCTTTCTGCAGACCGTTCAAAACAATTTCAGCGCTCGCATCGGCCGCGCGATGAATCACTTCCGGCAGCATAACCTGCTCCTCCTTCCGGAAGGGCTCCAAGACATAACCCTCAATTCGGGATTTGTCAACTGGTTTGCCAATACCCAGTCTCACCCGCATAAAACCGGAAGTTCCCAAGTTAGACTCGATAGATGCCAGTCCTTTATGACCGGCGGTTCCCCCACCCGCCTTCATCCGCACAGCCCCGTAGGGCAGGTCGAGATCATCGTGAATAACGATGAGATTGCTGATTTCCGTTTTAAAGAACGACTGCAACTGCTTTACCGCAGTACCACTCAAATTCATGAATGTCTGGGGCTTGGCCAGAAGAACATTTTTACCTTCAACGGTCCCTTTACCCCACAACGCATTGAAACTCTTCTGTTTTAAATCAACTTTCCACCTGGCAGCCAGAAGGTCGGCCACCATAAACCCGATATTGTGGCGGGTGAATTCGTAGCGTTTCCCCGGATTTCCCAGTCCGACAACCAGATAAACCACTTGTCCCCTCTCTTTTTGAAAACGGAAAAGATATTTTCCAAAGCTGAAGAGACGCATGATCTCCCGTATAATTCCTCTGTTCCCTTATTTCTTTTCCTTTTCCTTCTTTTCTTCTTTCGCCGGTTCCGCGGCGGCGGCAGCGCCTTCCGCAGCTTCAGCACCTTCCGCGGCAACGGCTTCGGCGGATTCAACCTTGGCCACCCGGACGGCGGCGACGGACACGACAGCGGCGTCCGGCGGATCCAGATGGGTCAATCCCTCAGGAATGACGATATCTTTCACTTTCAGGGAATGGCCGATTTCAAGAGCTGAAATATCGACATCGATGTGGTCGGGCAGATCGGTCGGCAGACACAACACCCTGACGTCTCTTTTGATATGCTGGAGTTCCCCGCCGTTTTCCACGCCGACGGCCTTGCCGGTAAAGTTCAGTTCGACGTCAAAGGCCAGCTTCTTATTCATATCCACTTCATAAAAATCCGCGTGATAGAATTTCCCGCTCAGGGGCTGGATCTGCAATTCCTTGATCAGGGAAAGCTTCTCGATTTTCTTGCCGCCGTCATCAATCAGCAGCTTGATAAAGGCGTGGTCTTTCTTTTGCTTGTGCAGCCTGAACAGGTCGCTGCTTTTCACGGCCAGCGGGATGTTCCCCGTGGCTTTGCCGTAAAAAATGGCCGGCACAAGTCCCTGCTGACGCAGCCTTCGGGCCGGGCCCTTCTTGTGTTCTGTACGGACCTGGGCCGTTAAATCGGTTATTTCCATTTACCCCTTCCCTCCTAAATAAATAATGAACTCACTGAATCGTTGTAATAAATGCGGCGCACCGCTTCGGACAACAGGCCGGACACCGACAAAACTTTTATTCTTTCACATTGGGCCGCCTTTTCACAAAGCGGAATCGTATCCGTCACGACAAATTCCCTGATGGCGGATTTGCTGATGCGATCGATCGCCGGACCGGACAACACCGGATGCGTGCAGCAGACGGATACTTCCAGAGCGCCCGCGTCCGCCAGCGCCTGGGCCGCCTGCACGACGGTTCCCGCCGTATCCACCATATCGTCCAGAATAATGACCCTCTTTCCCTTGATGTTGCCGATAATATTCATGACCTGGGCTTCATTGGGGCCTTCCCTGCGTTTGTCGATAATCGCCAGAGAGGCGCCCAGCCTTTTGCCGAACGCCCGGGCCCGTTCGACGCCGCCGGTATCCGGGGAAACCACCACCGTATCCTCCCTGTAATTTCTTTTCATGTAGTCAATCAACACCGGCGTGGCAAAGAGGTTGTCCACGGGAATGTTGAAGAAGCCCTGAATCTGGCCGGCGTGCAGGTCCATGGACAAAAGGCGGTTGGCGCCGGCCGTCGTAATCAAATCCGCGACCAGTTTGGCCGAAATGGGCGCGCGGGGCGCCACTTTCCGGTCCTGCCTCGCATATCCGTAGTACGGCACGACGGCGGTGATGCGGTCGGCAGACGCCCTTTTCATGGCATCGATCATAATGAGCAGTTCCATCAGGGTGACATTCACCGGCGTGCAGGTGGACTGGATGATGAAAACATCCATCCCCCGAACATTTTCATCAATCTCCACGCGGGTTTCACCGTCGCTGAAGGTGGTTACATTGGCGTTGCCCAGCGGAACCCCCAGCTTTTCACAGATTTTCCGGGCCAGTTCCCGATTGGCATTTCCGGTAAATACCCTTATTCTTTCAAGCATTTAAATATTTCTCCCAAAGCTTTTCTGGCTGGGGCGGGAGGATTCGAACCTCCGAATGCAGGAACCAAAATCCTGTGTCTTACCGCTTGACGACGCCCCAACGTCTTCGATTTATAATTCAACCGGGCAGTTCTTCGTCAGGGGAGAATTCGTATTTACCCGAGAGTGATTGGGCAAAGAAAACGCGACAGTCTCCGGAAACTTTTTTTTCAATAGCACTCCGCGCTTCTCTGGCCGACTCTTCATCGGCAAAAAGGCCAAATAGCGTGGGACCGCTGCCCGACATCAATGCACCCAGGGCGCCTTCGTTGATCAGCAACTGTTTAAAATCCGCCAATTCGGGATGCATGTTCATCGATACAGCTTCTAAATCATTATGCAATTCCCGAATTACATCACCCAGTGCGTAAAATCGCGGAATGCTATAATTATTTTCTTTTTTTGTCAACGTGAAATTAAGGTTTTCGTAAACCGTTTTTGTGGAAAGGGGAAAGGGGGGATTGATTAAAACCATACTGAGTTTTGGCGTGTTTTCCAGCGCCTGGAGTCTGTCGCCGATGCCGGATGCAAACGCCGTTTGACCAAAAATAAAAAAAGGCACATCCGCGCCGAGTTTTACCCCCAGTTTCATCAGCTCGTCTTTGGAAAGCCCCAGTGAACACAGGTCATTGAGCGCCAGCAGGGTGGCCGCGGCATCCGAACTGCCTCCGCCCAGACCGGCCGCCGAAGGAATCTGCTTGGAGAGCGTGATGTCAACGCCGCCCGGATAGCCGGTATGTTCAAAAAGCGCCCGGGCCGCCCGGTAAACCAGGTTTTTTTCATCCGTGGGAAGGTCGGTTCCGGGGCAGGAAAGTGCAATCCCCTCCGGGCGGAGGGAACAGATCAGTTCATCGAAAAGAGAAATCTGCTGCATGACGGAAGCCAGATCGTGGTAACCATCCGGCCGTTTGCGCAAAATTCGCAGAAAAAGGTTGATTTTTGCAGGCGCCAGCCTTCGCATTTCAGCCTTTTTCTTTGACATAGCGCATTTTCAGCTCGTAGAGCACTCCCTCGATCAGATTGGTTTCGTTTTTGTCGAGGTTTCCGGCGGTTTTCTTCTGGAGCATATCCAGAATATCGATGGTCTGTTTGGCAGCCGGAAGATTCTTTTCGGCTTTTCCCCCTTCGACCTCCGGAAAATCGCCGAAATGAAACAGAGCGGACGTGGAAAGCGAAATAACAAAATTCGTAAAATTAACAGGTGGATACTCATCCGGTTCTGCCGGAGTTTTTCCGGCCTGTCCCTTCGGTTCCTCCGCTTTTACGGATGCCGGCTCCTCTTTTGCATTAGCATCCGGTTCTTCCGAAAAACGCCTGTCCCTGATGACAAATCCTTCGCCTTTGGTTTCTTCCGCCATAATACCCCCTTATTTTGCAGGGAACGGCCGCGACCGTTCCCTACTCTTTATCCTTCAGCCTTCAGCCTTCGGTCTTCAGCCTTTCTTACTGAACGTGATCGCCCCTTTCGAAACGCCGATGACGATGTGGTCGCCTTCGGCAAATTTGCCTGCCAGAATGTCCATCGCCAGCGGGTCCAAAACAAGCTTCTGCAGCGATCTTTTGAGCGGCCGGGCCCCGTAAACCGGGCTGTAGCCCTCTTCGGCTATATATTTTTTCGCCGCGTCTGTCAATTCGATGGAGAGCTTGCGCTCCTTGAGCCGCCTGTCGATCAGTTCGAGCTGAATGCCGACGATCCGGTAAATGTCGTCAAGCGTCAAGCCGTGGAACATGATGATGTCGTCGATGCGGTTCAAAAACTCCGGCTTGAAGGTCGCGCGCAGCGCTTCCATCGACCGGTTTTTCTTTTCCTCCTCGGAAAGCGACGGATCCTGAATCCACCCGCTTCCGACGTTGGAGGTCATAATCACGACGGTGTTCTTGAAATCCACCGTGCGGCCGTGGCCGTCGGTGAGACGGCCGTCGTCCAGAATCTGCAGCAGGATGTTGAAGACATCCGGATGCGCCTTTTCGATTTCGTCGAACAGCAGGACGCTGTAAGGCTTGCGCCGGACGGCCTCCGTGAGGTAGCCGCCTTCGTCATAGCCCACGTAGCCGGGCGGAGCGCCGATGAGGCGCGCCACCGCGTGCTTTTCCATGTACTCGGACATGTCGATGCGGATCATGGCCTGCTCGTTGTCGAACATGAACTCCGCCAGCGCCCGCGCCAGCTCCGTCTTGCCCACGCCGGTCGGCCCCAGGAAGATGAACGAGCCGATGGGACGGTTCGGGTCCTGCAGGCCGGAGCGCGCGCGCCGAAGCGCCGCCGATACGGCCTCGATTCCGTCGTCCTGACCGATCACGCGCATTCGAAGCCGCTCGTCCATATGAATGAGCTTCTGCACGTCGCTTTCCATCATGCGTGAAAGCGGAATGCCCGTCCAGTTGGAAACCACTTCGGCCACGTCTTCGGCATCGACTTCCTCTTTGAGCATCTGGTTGTTTTTCTGAACGTCCGAAAGCTTCGCCTGCTCCGTCTCCAGCTCCCTGGCAAGCTCCACCATTTTGCCGTAGCGGATTTCGGCCGCGCGCGCCAGGTTGCCTTCGCGCTGCGCGCCCGCTTCCTCCGTCTTCAGCGCCTCCATCCGGCTCTTGATCTGCTGGATCTTTTTGATGATGTCCTTTTCCGACGACCAGTGCAACTTCATCCGGTCCATCTCGCTTTTGAGTTCAGCCAGCTCTTTTTCGATTTTTTCGCGCCGCTCCGTCGCCGCCTTGTCCGTATCCTTCTTGAGCGACTGTTTTTCGATTTCCAATTGAATAATTCTGCGGTCGATCGCATCGATCTCGGACGGCATCGAATCCAGCTCGATCCGGAGGCGCGACGCGGCCTCGTCGATCAGGTCCACCGCCTTGTCCGGCAGGAACCGGTCGGTGATGTAGCGGTGGGAGAGCGTCGCGGCGGCAACGATCGCCGAGTCCTTGATCCGCACACCGTGGTGCACTTCATAGCGCTCCTTGAGGCCGCGCAGAATGGCGATGGTGTCCTCCACCGTCGGCTCCTTGACCAGCACCGGCTGGAAGCGCCGCTCGAGCGCCGCGTCCTTTTCAATGTACTTGCGGTATTCGTTGAGCGTCGTTGCGCCCACGCAGCGCAGCTCGCCCCGCGCCAGCGCCGGCTTGAGCATGTTGGAGGCGTCCATCGACCCTTCCGAGGCGCCCGCTCCGACGACGGTGTGAATTTCGTCGATAAAGAGAATGATCTCGCCTTCGGCGCTCGTGACCTCCTTCAAAACCGCCTTGAGCCTTTCTTCGAATTCACCGCGGTATTTCGCGCCTGCGATGAGCGCGCCGACGTCCAGACCGATCACGCGCTTGTCTTTCAGGTTTTCCGGCACGTCGCCGTTGACGATGCGCTGGGCAAGGCCTTCCACGATGGCGGTTTTGCCGACGCCCGGCTCGCCGATCAGCACCGGGTTGTTCTTCGTGCGCCTCGACAGCACCTGCATGATGCGGCGGATTTCATCATCGCGGCCGATCACCGGATCAAATTTTCCTGTACGGGCCAGTTCGTTGAAATCCTTGGCATAGCGCTCGAGGGCCTGATACTTGCCTTCCGGATTGGGGTCCGTCACGCGCTGATTGCCGCGGATATCGACCAGCGCCTTGAAAATATTGTCCCTCGTAACGCCGTTTTGACGCAGCGTTTTACCCGCCTGCCCTTCCTTCTCCTCGGACATCGCGACCAGCACATGCTCGGCGCTCACGTACTCGTCCCTGAGCTGTGCCGCTTCCGTCATGGCCTGGTCGAACAGCCGGTTGAGACGGCCGCCCAGATACACCTGGCCTGCGCCCGAGCCTCCGACACGGGGCTGCTTTTTCAAATAAGCGTCCAGTTCCCGTTCTATTTTTTGCGGGGATGCCCCCAGCTTCGTCAGAACGGCGGAAACGATGGAGTCTGGCTCCTGTAAAAAACACACCAGCAGATGCTCCGGCTCAATGGCCTGGTGCCCCTGCGAGGCGGCCATCGTCTGGGCGTCCTGAAGCGCTTCCTGCACTTTCAATGTAAATTTATCAAATCTCATGGACTCCCTCCTTCTACTCCACGGGTTTTTCAATCGTCACAAAAAGCTTCCCGTTTTTAAAAATACTGACGTTTCCCGAGGACTGGGAAATCACCATCGCCACCGCATTGGTCACGTTGGTGATGCCCGCCGCGGCGATATGGCGGCTGCCCAGCCCCGACGGAAAATCTTTGCTGTCCAGCGCCGCGCTCAAGTGCCGGCCTGCCGTAACAATCGCTCCGTTGGCCTTGATGATAAACGCGCCGTCAATGGCGGAAAGCTCCTTGATGGTTTCCTCCAGCTCCGGATTCAGAATATTGCGCTGCTCCTCGGAGTATCCTTTAAACGGGTTGATGATCATCTGCCGGGACAACTGCATGACTTTCTCATCGTCCCCCAGCACAAAGATCGTTCCGACCTTCCGGGTTTCCCGCCCCTGAGCGGCAAGCTCACAGGCGATGTTCAACGCCGCGTTGAAAACCTCCGGCTGGACGGAATCCACGACATCGCTGATGTCGTCGGATGTCAGAATTTCAAATTCGCGCCCCACGTCGATGAAAAAGATGCTGTCCGCATACCCGAATTTCGGCACGCCCGACAGGCAGACGATTCTGTCGCCTTTTTTGAACAGTCCGGAAACAATGCCTTTGGCGATCGCGATCTTGATTTTTCCGACGCGGGTCAGATTCACGTCGGGAAGTTCCAGTTTCTTCGCCGTCGGCAGCAGCTTCTCCGGCAATTCTTCGGATTCTCTCATGACGAAAACGAACCGAACCGATTTTCTCTCGTCTTCGGAAAGCTCGGCCAGTTCACCGCGAACATCTACGCACAGGAGAACACAGCCGGCTTTGACCTCTTTCGCCAGTTTAATGGCTGATTCGACCATCGTCTTGTTCACGGATTTCATATCCATAATCCCTGGTTTTTTGAAGGTAGAATAATCATTCGGCGCCCGCCTGTCAAGACGGGGACGACCGCCCGGGGAAATATTTACTGGAAAATATTTGCTTGACCGCCAATGGACTCTTCGGTATTTTAATAAACCATGTTTTTTTATCGAGGAGGCCAGCACGTTGAAGTTACCCATCTTCACCGGCACTCTGGACTTATACATCGCTGAGATCAATCGCTTCCCCATTTTAACCCCCGAGGAAGAGTTCAAGCTGGCCATGCGCCTGAAGAAAGACAACGATATGGAAGCGGCGGAAAAACTCATCGTTTCCAACCTGCGGTTTGTCGTGAAGATCGCCCACGAATACCGCAGCTACGGCTTCAAACTGGCCGATCTCATTCAGGAAGGCAACATCGGACTGATTCATGCCGTCAAAAAATTCGACCCGGAAAAAGGCTACCGCCTGATTTCCTATGCGGTCTGGTGGATTCGCGCCTACATTCAGAACTACCTGATTAAATCCTGGAGCATCGTCAAGATTGGAACCACGCAGGCGCAGAGGAAACTTTTTTTCAAGTTGAACCAGGCCAGGAAACAGCTGGAAACCATCTCGAAGAAGAATCCCGAATTCAGCGAGATCGCCGATTCACTGGGCGTCAAGGGGTCCGAGGTCGCGGAAATGGATCTGCGGATGGGCGCGCGCGACCTGTCGCTCAATAAGCTTATCGGTGATGACGGCGAAACGTCCCATCTCGATTTCCTCACCCATGACGGCGACAACCAGGAAACATCCGTGATCAAGGACTATGAACGAGAATTGGTTGAACACAATATCGGCGGCGCCTTGGCTACACTCAATGAACGGGAACGCTACATCATCCAGCACCGTATAATGTTGAATAATACGATGGAAATAGAACGTATTGTTAACGAAGAGCAAAATAAAAAAGTAGAAAGCAATGATGAAAAAGAAAGAAGTAGATTCGATAGGATTAGAGCATATAAACAACTCGTTGAAGAAGGGAAAGGCGATGATATTAACCAAATTAATAAAATTGCGCAGAAAGGCGAGACAGTTACATCCGCTAAAGAGGCTATACAAGCAGAAGAAGCAATCCTAAGGAAGGCAAAAGAAGACATTATCGAATTTAAAAGAGCTATAAGGAGTTCTGATAGAGAAGAAAATATTGCAAAAACCCTTCAGGAAATCGGCGACAGATACAACATCCCCCGTGAACTCGTCCGTCAGATCAGGGAACAGGCGCTTAAAGAAGATATTGCAAAAACCCTTCAGGAAATCGGCGACAAATACAACATCACCCGTGAACGCGCCCGCCAGATTGAGAAGCAGGCCCTCAAAAAAGTGCAGCTGGCCCTGCCGCACCTAAAAGAGGATCATTAATCGGTCATTTGGGCCCACGGGGAATAAACGAGAAACCACGCGATTTTCACATACTCTCTGCCCACTTTTTTCCAGTCGGACGCCTTCAGTTCCCAGGCGTTTACCGGGGCCTTTTCGTAGGGCGTCGGCAAAAAACAATGGCCTTCGGATGAACCGAACAGTTTGCCGACCATGATGCGGATGCGCCGCATATGATACGGGGAGCTGACGAAGATCGCCGTCGTCTGACCGGTTTGCCGCATGATTCTTTTCGCCTCGATCAGCTCCAGGTGCGTGTCCTCATAATACGGCGAAGCCTCATCGCCCTGATTCGCATTGAGGCGATCGGGGTCCTTCCGGACGAAAGCGGGCCGGAGCTTACCCCGGTCAACGGTGAAGATCTTTTGATAGGCGGGAATCAGGAGCGTGTCCGCCATCCCCCGGTTCATCAAATCCCTGGCGTAGCGATCCCGGTCGTGAAAAACGGGGCCCAGCAAAACCACGACGGCATCCGCCCGGGCGCAGCCGGTCGAATACGCCAGAAACCGGGGCGCATAAAACACCCCCGCCGCAAGGACGATCATCACCAGCAGCATCATTCCGATGCGCTTTTTAAAGGACCGCCGGGTCATGGGCCGATGCCGTTCCTGTTTCCTTTTTCATAATTTGCTTTTCAGTTCGTTGAGTTTATTGAGCGCGGAAAGCGGCGTCATGGAAGAAACATCCAGCCGGCGAAGCTCTTCCAGAACGACGTCTTCGCTCGGGGCAAACAGATTCAACTGCGGGTTGGCCGGCTTTCGGACATTTTGGCCGCGGGCGATCCGCGGCATGCCGATTTCGTCGAATTCGCCCTTCTCCAGATTGCGCAGAATTTCCCTGGCCCGGGCAATGACGTCCGCCGGAACGCCGGCGATCCTCGCGACTTCGATGCCGTAGCTGCGGCTCGTTCCCCCCTCCATGATCCTGCGCAGAAAAATGATTTTCTCCCCCCATTCCTTGACGGCAATGTTGTAATTTTTCGCGCCTGTCCTGGACGCGGCCAGATCGGTCAACTGGTGGTAGTGTGTGGCAAACAGCGTGCGCATGCCCTGCCCGGCGAAATCGTGAATATACTCGGCCACGGCCCAGGCGATGCTTAACCCGTCAAACGTCGAAGTTCCCCGACCCACCTCGTCCAGAATGACCAGGCTGCGGGGCGTCGCCTCCGTGAGAATCTGCGCCGTCTCCATCATTTCCACCATAAACGTGCTCTGGCCTTTGACCAGGCTGTCCGACGCGCCGATCCGCGTGAAGATTTTATCGACCACGCCGATGCGGGCGCGGGAAGCGGGAACAAAACTGCCCATTTGCGCGAGAAGCACGATCAGGGCCACCTGTCGGATATATGTGGACTTCCCGGCCATGTTGGGCCCGGTAATGACGAGCAGGCGGTTTTGCCGCAAATCCAGCAGCGTATCGTTGGGCACAAACCCTTCCTTTTTGAGGGCCGCTTCGACCACCGGATGGCGGCCGTCCTGAATGTCGATGACGTCTCCGTCATCGATTTCCGGCGAGACGTAGGCATGCTTTTCGGCCGCTTCCGCCAGCGCGCAGGTCGCATCGATCTCGGCCACGCGAAAAGCGTTGTGCTGAATTTCAGGAATATCCGGCAGCAGGCTTTCGCGAAGCGCGACAAACAGTTCATTTTCGCGCCCGCGTATTTTTTCTTCCGCGTGCAGCACCGTCTGTTCGAATTCCTTCAATTCCTGATTGATGTAGCGCTCCGCGTTGACCAGCGTCTGCTTGCGCACGTAGGAGTCCGGCACCAGCGCGGCGTTGGCTTTGGTCACTTCGATATAGTAGCCGAACACGCTGTTGTAGCCGATTTTGAGGGAATGGATGCCCGTGGCCTGCCGCTCTTTGACCTCCAGCGCGGCAATCCATTTTTTGCCGTCGGCGCTGATGGAGCGCAGGCGATCCAGCTCTTCGTCAAAGCCCGCGGCGATAAATCCCCCGTCCTGCGTGCGGGCGGGAGGATCGGCGACAATCGCGCGGGAAAGCAGCGAAACCGTCGCGGACATGTCCGTCATGTCTTTGCGCAAGGCGATCAGAGCGGGCGCGGTAAATTCTTCCAACCCGGATCGCAGGCCGGGTAAAACGGCAAGAGACGTTTTCAGCGCCACGAGGTCGCGCGGCGTCGCCGCCATGAGCGCAACGCGTCCGGCCAGCCTTTCCAAATCATAGACGCCGGATAGAATCTTGCGCAGGCCTTCCCGCGCCGCGTGGCTGTTTTTGATTTCCGCCACGGCCGCCAGCCGTCCGCGGATTCTTTCGGGCGACGTGAGCGGATAGGCCATCCACCAGCGCAGCCGTCTGGCCCCCATCGGCGTCAGGGTTTCATTGATCAGTGAAAAAAGAGAGCCGGCGCTTCTGCCGTCCTGAAGGGTTGCGAAGATTTCCAGGTTTCGGCGCGCGGCCTCGTTGAGCATCAGATAATTCCGGGGCGCATATTCCCGAATGGCGGAAATATGGCCGGCGCGAACCTGCTGCGTGGCCTTCACATAGCGCAGAATCTCGGCGGCGGCGATTTTCGCCGCGGGAAGCTTGTGAAGGCCTGATTTTTCCAGCACCGAAGGCGCGAGCTCCCTCTCCAGAATTTCATCCGCCTGCCCGGGCTCAAAGCCGGCCGCGTCAATCGTATTGACGCAAACGGACGGCATCTGGGCCTCCAGCATTTTGACCAGCACCGGATCGGGAAAGGTCCCGGCGACCAGCAGTTCCCGAAAGACCAATCCGCCCGCGGCGGCGAGAAGCGCTTCGCGGCCGGGGAACTCGCCGATGTAAAATTCACCGGTGGAAAGATCCAGAAACGCCAGGCCCAGCGCATCGGGGCCGGCGGTCAGGCAGGCCAGATAATTGTTTTCTCCCGCTTTCAGGTTCTCCTCGTCCAGAACCAGCCCCGGCGTGATCACGCGGACAACCTCGCGCCGGACGATGCCTTTGGCGCTTTTCGGGTCCTCTACCTGTTCGCAGACGGCTACTTTGTAGCCCTTTTCCACGAGCCTTGTGATGTAGGCGGAAGCGGCGTGATAGGGAACCCCGCACAGCGGCACGGCGTCTTTACTGGACTTATTGCGGGAGGTGAGCGTGATTTCCAGAAGCGGCGCGGCCGCAAGCGCGTCTTCGAAAAACATCTCGTAGAAGTCGCCCATGCGGTAAAACAAAATGCAGTCCGGATATTTTTCCTTGATTTCGACGTACTGCTTCATCGCCGGGGTAAGATTGAACGTTGCGTCTAGCGCCATTTCCCGTCATCCCCCCGCTCCAGATCGATCACGTCGGGTTTCCCGTGATGGACGATGGGTTGCTGATAAATGAAACGGTTGGCCAGCCAGCTGGCGATGCTGATCATCAGGGCGCCGAGAAACGCCCAGAAAAAACCGTCAATCTCCAGACCCGGCACGAAATAGGCCACCAGAAGCAGCATGAGGGCATTGAGCACAAAGGCAAAAATCCCCAGCGTCAGCACCGTCAGCGGCAGGGTCAAAAGAAGCAGGACGGGACGAAGGAAGGTGTTCAGAATTCCCAGAATCGCGGCAGCTAGAAAGGCCGTCGGTACGGAAGCCACATGAATGCCGGAAAGGAGGCTGGACGAGAGGAGAATGGCCGCGGTAATGACCAGCCACCGCGTGAGAAGAATCGTCATGAATGTTCCCTGAAACATCGCCATCTTGCTCCTCGCTAGGGCGTGTCGTCCATCACGGTCTTTTTTGACTTCAGAAAGACCCAGGTGATGCTGAGCCCGCTCATCCAGGATGTTTTCGTCTTGACCAGGGGGCTGTCCTCGAAAACCGCGCCCTGCAGAAAATCGGCGCTGACAAACGCATGAAAGCGAAAAGACTTATAATTTTTCCCCAACCCGACGGTCAGCGTGGAGCCGCTGTAGCCCGCGCCCGCATCGTAGGCCGGACGCCAGGCCGTGGCGTACGCAGGCTCCACGTTGTAAAAATATTGATGGTAGCCGCGGTCGCCGAACATCGGACCTGTGGAGACGCCCAGATACAAACCCGTCCCAGGAATCACGTCGCCTTTTTCAAAGTTCAATCGGGGGGAAAATACCCATCCCTCATGGCGCACGGAACGAAAATCGGTTGAAAAAACCGCGCGCACCGGAAAGGCCAGGCTCAGCCGATGCCAGTTTTCGCGGGAGTCGAGCAGTTTCACGCGCAGCGCGGGGCCAAATTCAAACGTGGGATCCAGGTCCTCCATGCCGCGGCGCGCGTCATTGTCGTCGCTCTTCACGGGCACGGCGCCGTAGCCGCTCGCGTCAAGGGTTACGCGGTCGGTTTTGAAAAGCCGCGCGGTGAGCCTTTTGTCTTCCAGGCGAAAAATGCCGCCCCGGTAAACGGCGTAGGGAAAAGGCAGCAGGTACGGCCGCGTTTTGTCCGATCCCCGGTAATCCGGCATCATCAGAAAACCGCCGCCTGCGCCCACCTCCCACAAAGGTTTCTGGGCGCCTGCAGTCTGTTGCGGCAGCATCAGCAAAACAATCGCCAACAGAATTCGACCATGCGTCATCATGAACGCCCAACCCTAGCGGTCAAAAGTCGTAAACTGCTCTTTTTTCGCCGCGCAAACCGGACATTCCTCCGGCAATACCCCGTCCGCCACATAACCGCAGACCTTGCAGACATGATAAACGGTTTGGCGCTCTTCCATGAAGTGGTTCATGGCCTGTTTGTAGAGCTTGGCGTGTGTTTCCTCCACGTCGCGGCTCTGGCTGAAGTGCAGAAGGGCCTGCTTGTCGCCCGCCTGCTCCGCCATCTTTACAAAGCGGTCATAGGCGATTTCCGCCACCGTTTTTTCCGACTCGAAGCTTTCCGCAAGGTTTTCTTCCGTCGTTTTGATCTCCTTGAGCACGCGCAGCGCCCGTTTGCCGTGAATCTCTTCCGAAAAAGCAATCACGCGAAAAAGGCGCGCGATCTGCGGATAGCCTTCCTGATCGGCTTTTTCCGCGAACATTTTCAGCCGCAGGACGGCTTTCGCCTCGCCGACGTAGGCCTCTCGAAGCGCTTCCCGAATCTTTTCATCCATCGCTTACCCCCTTTCCTGAAAAATACTTATTCCGGCTTGAACTCGCTTTTATCGGCGCCGCAAACCGGACAGGTCCAGTCCGCGGGAAGCTTCTCAAACGGCGTTCCGGGGGGAATTCCACCTTCTTCGTCTCCCTGGTCCGGATCATAAACATACCCGCATACATCGCACACATACTTTTTCATGATTCGCCTCCTTGAATGGTCTTATTTCTGGGACAGTCTTTTGGCCAGTTCCGACGCAACGGTCCGACCCAGCTCATGGCATTTTTCAAGCGCTTCCGGACCCGGCACATGCCGGACGGAAACCGTTTCGGCCACCACGTCCACTTTCATTCCTTTGAGGGCCGTTTCCAGATCTTTCACCGACTCTCCGCTCCAGCCGAAAGAGCCGAACACCGCGCCGATCAGATTGACCGGTTTGAGCCCCCGGATATAGGTCATGACATCCGCCATCTGCGGCAGCATATTGTTGTTGAGCGTGGACGAACCAACGATCAGCGCCCCCGCCTCCAGCAGTTCAAAAATAACCTCGCTGCGGTGCGCTTCGTTGAGGGAAAGAATTTTAACGGACACACCCGCCTGCGCCAGGGCCTCCGCAATGGCTTTGGCCATGCTTTCGGTCGAATGCCACATGGTCGCATAAACCACCACCGCCTTGTTGGCCGGCTTCTGCACAGCCCATTTCTTATACCGGTCGAGGATGAACCCCAGATCCCTGCGCCACACCGGTCCGTGATCCGGCGCAATGGTCCTGATTTCCCAGCCCGTCGCCGCCACCTTTTCCAGCGCTTTGAGAACTACCGGCGAATAAGGCAGAACGATGTTGGCGTAGTATGTGGCGGCCTCGTATTCCAACATGTCGGCCGGCAGTTCGTCGGCGAAGCGCTCGAACGTCGCCAGGTGCATGCCGAAGGCGTCCTGCGAAAACAGCAGGCCGTCTTTAGCCAGAAACGTAAACATCGAATCCGGCCAGTGAATCATTCGCGTTTCCATGAAGGTCAGCTCCATATTGCCCAGGGAAAGCGTCTCTCCGTCGCGGACCGCCTGAATAACATAATCGTTATGAAGAATCTCTCCCAGGTTTTTCACGCCGGCGGCGGAGGCAAACACTTTTGAGGGCCGGACCCGTCCGACCACTTCAGAGAGACATCCGCAATGGTCCTGTTCGGAGTGATTGGAAATAATGTAGTCGATTTTGGCTGGATCGATGACGGATGCAATCCGCGCCAGCATTTCCTCCAGGAAGGGCTTCTTGACGGTGTCGATCAGCGTGATTTTATCCGCCAGGATCAGGTAGGCATTGTACGTGCTTCCGTGGGGCGTGGTGTAGCCGTGAAAATCACGAATCGACCAGTCGATGGCGCCCACCCAGTAAACATGGTCGCTCACTTGTATCGCGGAATAGATGTCGGTCATGAAGGGTCACCTCGGAAAATGATTTGTGAGGGAGTAATATAAGGTTTACCGCCGGATCGTCAACCCTTATTTGATCATGGAGCATCCCGCGTCAAAAGCCTTCAGATTTAAAGCATATTTTTCCGGAGAAAGGGTTTTGCGAATCTCTTTTGCGAACATCCGACGGTCGATGGGCAAAAGGCCCGTCCCGGCCAGCGCGCCGATCATGACGATATTGCTGAGCACGGGGTTGCCCAGGACAAGGCCTATGGCCGTGGCGTCAAAGATCCAGCACCGGGCCGTCAATCGCGCAAAGGCCTCATGAATCGTTTCCTCGGAAGGGTAGTCGCGTTCGCCCGTGATCACCCCCATGGGATCGATCGAACGGGCATTGGAGATGAGCGAGACGCCGGGATTCCCGTACACCGTCAAAACCCGAAGAGCTTCAAGCGGCTCCAGCGCCACGATCACATCCGCGCCGCCTTTGGGAATCTGCGGACTTTTCACCGCGTCGGGGGAAATGCGCAGATGGCTCATGACCGACCCGCCGCGCTGCGACATACCGAACGTTTCGCCGATGGTCACGACATAGCCCGCGTCCACCAGCATGCCCGCCAATGCCCGGGATGCCATGACATTGCCCTGTCCGCCCACGCCGGTGAGAATCAGGTTTTTGGTGAGTCCGGAGTTTTTGTTTTTCATACACAATTCCCGAAAATACAACGATACGCTCCTCCCCGCTCCGTCGGGACGGGGAGCCGTCCAATCATCCGCCGGAAGCGAAAGCGGACGCGACCGGCGTTTTTACAATAGCCTTCTGCGGACAGATCGAAGCGCAGACGCCGCAGCCTGCGCAGACCACCTCGTCAATCGCCGCTTTCTTCTTTTTCCGGTCCCAGACGAGTGCCGGGCAGCGGAAAATCCTTGTGCACAGACGGTTGCAGCCGCAGGCGTCCCCCAGACACAACTCTTCGTCCACCTTCATCTCGAATGTTTTTTTTCCCTTTTTTTCAGGGCTGAGCGCGCAGGCCTGGCGCAGAATCAGCACTTTGAGCAAACCTTTTTCGGCCAGAAAATCCGTTAGAACCGCACCGGTTGCCGCAAGGTCAAACGGGTCGCAAACCGTCACCTTCGCGCCGATGGCCCGGCAGACGGCAGCGATATCGACGGCCGGAACGCTTTCCTTGAGGGCGTTCACCTCAATGCCCGGATGCGGTTGAAACCCCGTCATGGCCGTCCCCTGATTATCCAGCACAATGAACGTGACGTCCGCGCGGTTGTGCTGCGCGTTGATGAGCGCCGGGATCACCGCGTGATAAAATGTGGAATCGCCGCAGACCGTCAGAACGGGTTTTTTGAATCCAAACGGCGCCAGTTTGGCAAAACCGCCGGCCAGCCCCGTGCCGGACCCCATGGAATGAAGCGTCGGCATCGTCCAATAGCCGTTGGCCGGCGTGAGCGCCGCCATTGAATAGCAGCCGATGTCGCCGCAGACGAACCCTTCGCGGCTGTCCAGCGCAATGGCGTTGTGGATGCTCCAGAAGGACGCGCGGTGCGGGCAGCCGGCGCAAAACGTCTGTTCCCGGGGGGGAAGCATCGCCGCCGTTTTTCGCGCTTCTTCCAGATAGGACGGCGAAAGTGCATCACGCCGGATCTTGAAAATCTTCGCCAGGGCGTCCGCCACGATATCGGGGTTGAGTTCCCCCGCAAAAGGAAGCGTCCCGTCGTACTTGCCGAAGAATGTTTTGCCCTTTGAAAGCTTCGGGTCTCCGGCGGCCAGAACCTTGACGTTTTCTTCCAAAAACGCCATCACTTCTTCGACGATCAGAATCTTTCCGGCTTTCCGCAGATGGCCCGACACCAGGCGAGGCGGCAGGGGCCAGGTGGTCCCGATCTTCAGAATGCCCACCCGCTTTTGAAGGCCCAGCATTTCAACCGCCTCGGCTGCGTAGAGAGAACAGGCGCTGGCCGTGACGAGCAGCAGATCAGGCCGGGCGGGGCCCGTGTAACAGTTGAACGGGCTTTTTTCGAAAAGGGCTTGAACGGTTTTGAGCTTTTGCTGGCGAAGCAGATGTTTGGCCACCACCGGCGTGCTGATCATCGGCCCGGTTTGCGAATCCATGATCGGTCCGTCGCAGCGGAACACCGCCTTGCGGGTTTTCGCCGGGAATTTTCCGCAAATCACGTTTCCGCTGGCATGCGACATGCGGGTGACGGAGCGCAGCATCACGACGTTGCCGATTGCTTCGGAAAGCTCAAAAGCCCATTTCGTCATGTCCTTGGCTTCCTGAAAATCCGCCGGCTCCAGAAGCGGCATCTCCAGCATGCCGGCGAAGTAGCGCGACTCCCCTTCGTTGACGCTGGAGAGCGCCCCCGGGTCTTCGCAGGAAACCAGGACGAGGCCGCCGCGGGTTCCCGAAGCGGTCAGGTGCAGCAGAAAGTCCGACGCCACGTTCACGCCGTTCTGCTTCATGACGGCCATCGAACGCAGTCCCGCGAAGGACGCGGCCGCCGCCACTTCCAGCGCGACTTTTTCGTTGACCGACCACTCCACGTAAAGATTGCGCCCGCGGGCCACCGTCGCAAGCGATTCGATCACCTCGGAAGAAGGCGTACCGGGGTATCCGGTCGCCACGGACACTCCCGCTTCCAGCGCGCCTCGGGCGATGGCTTCATTTCCCAGAAACAAAACTCTGGACCCGGCCGGTGAAAGCAATCTGGTCATACGGATGTCTCGTCTTTCGTATCTCGTCGTTCGCGCGCCATCGGGACCGGTTGGAACCACCCATGCGGGCGGCGCGACACTCCCCTACGTCTTTAAATATTTCTTCACCACCGTGTCGCCGGGATTCAAATACAGCAAATTCTGAGGCGACCGGCTTTTGGCGATGATGCGGGCCAGCGCTTTTTTCTTTTTCTCCGCCGCCGCGTTTTTCAGTTCGTGAAGCGCCTCCTGCGGCGTTTCGCGAAATTCCAGAATCCCCCGGCTGCGCGCCAGCGAAACAAGCTTTTTCCCCGTTTCGCTGCGGACAATCACCTGGTTCCAGTTCTGCATTTCCCCGGAGTTCCGGCCATAGCGGGCGGCGCCGACGGACAGGTCGGCAAACTCCGCCGTGGAATCGACGCAATAGCGGCAGGCCTCGCGCACGCAGGCATCCACCTCGGCCATCGGCACATTCACCGGGCCTTCCGCCGTGTGGAGCTCGAGAATATTTTTCCCCGCCGGAATGTCCATGCCGGTAAGATTCGCCGCGGAAAGTTGATAGGTTTCCAGAAGATTCTGAAAAGGTTCAAGCGCGAGCGTCCAGCCGCAAAACAAACCGATGACCAGCGAAAGCGTTTTGCCCTTGTCGTATCCATCAATCTTTGCCGTCCTGATTTTGGCCAGCGCGAGCGCCTGGCAGGGCGTGGCCACGACGCCGATTCTGCGGCCTTCGCCTTCCGGCGCCCGGTGGAACGCGGCGACGGTCGGCGCCGCCCAAAAGCGGCTTCGGGCATAGTCCGCAAGCGCTCCCGCGTCGTCGATCAAACGGCCTTCGGGCTCCCGTTCACTCAGACGGCCGGAAACAATCGCCGCGTCGATCCATCCTTCGGACATCGCCAGCCTTAAGAGCGCCGTTACCGTGCCGCCGTGCTGAGAGCGGGCCCGCAGTCCTGCATCCTTCGCGCGCGCGATCCAAAACTCCTTCACCGGACCGATTTCGTCGGTCGCATCCAAAGCGTCAAAAAGACTTTCCCGAAGAAGCGGCAGATCGGAAGGCGTTCGGGGGCAAAAGGCGCGGCACCTGCCGTCGGGCAGATCACAGTCGAAAAGCTGAACGGTTCGGTCTTTGTACACCATCTGATAGGGGCAAAGCCCCACGCACGCTCCGCAGCCGGTGCAGAGGCTTTGTTCCAGAACATCTTTTTTCAGCCTGGACTGGCTGCTTCGTTTCTTTCTCATCAATGAACGCCCTTGGCCGCGCTTCCGTCCACCAGCAGATTCACACCGTTGATGTAGGCCGCCTTTTCCGATGCGAGAAACGCCACGGCGTTTCCGATCTCCTCCGGTTGGCCCAGTCTTCCGGCGGGAATGGCGGCGGCCGTTTCCGTAAAATACTGTTCGACGGAGATCCGCCGCGCCGCGGCGCGCGTTTGCGCAAGCTCCTCCTGCCTTCGGGTTCGAATGTGGCCGGGGCACACGGTGTTTACCGTAATGTTGTATTTTGCGTACTGGTTGGCCAGCACTTTGGCAAGGCCGCCGATGCCGGGGCGAACCGCGGAAGAGAGCAGCAGTTCATTGATGGGCTGTTTGGCGACGATCGAATTGATGGTGATGATCCTGCCCCATTCCTGCCGCACCATCAGGGGCAACACGGCGCGGGTCAGCCGCACCACGCTCATCAGCGTGAGGTCATGGCCCCGGAGCCAGTCTTCGTCGGTCAAGGAAAGCAGATCACCCGCCGGAGGACCGCCTGCGTTGTTGACCAGAATATGAACCGTACCGAAACGCTGTTCGGCTTCCGACACCAGATGGCTGATGTCCTGGGGCTTTGTAACATCAGCTTTCACGGGAAGAACAACCGAGCCGCTTTCTTCACGCAGCTCCCGGGCCGCTTGCGTAATTGCCTCTTCGCGCCTGGAGCAGATCACGACCGTCGCTCCCTCCAGCGCCAACTGGCGCGCCGCTGCCCTGCCCAGTCCCTGGCTTGCCGCGGCGACGATGGCTATTTTATTTTGCAGTCCTAAATTCATAAACCCTCCGGGCCTTCCCGCCGCAGCGGTCGCCGCAAAAGCCGATTACACAATGACG
The DNA here is from genome assembly GCA_012797505.1 of Smithella sp. Classification (GTDB taxonomy): domain Bacteria; phylum Desulfobacterota; class Syntrophia; order Syntrophales; family Smithellaceae; genus UBA8904. The sequence continues at coordinate 28,241 of JAAZOZ010000203.1, forward strand.
CGGGAGACCGTCTCGCTCAGTCCTCTGGCGGCGGTGTTCAGTTGCTGGGTGACGGCCTTAAACTGGGACAGAGAACCGGTCAACTGCGCCGCGCCGGCGTTCAGTTCGGCCATGGCCTCGCTGATCTGCCGGGAACCCAGAGACTGGAAGCGCATGCCCTCATTGACCTTGTCGAATTCCGGGCTGAGATTGGCCACCCGGGCGATGACCTGTGTAAGCTGCATCGTGGCATCTTCGACGGAGCCGACCCCACGGGCAACGTCCTCGCGAAAATGATCCATCTCCCGGACGCCATCCACGACCGATGCCTGCATTTCAGCGATGATGTCCGAAATATCCAGCGTCGAAATGGCGGTTTCATTGGCCAGCCGTCCGATTTCCCGCGCGACGACGGAAAAGCCCCTTCCGTATTCCCCCGCTTTTTCCGCTTCGATGGCGGCGTTGAGCGACAGGAGATTCGTCTGATCGGAAATTTTGGTAATGGTTGCGATGACGCTGTCGATGCTTGCCGCCTTCTGGCGCATCAACGCAAGCTTTTCAGAAATGCTCGCCGTTCCCGCTGAGAGGCTTTGCATGGCGCTCTGCAAACCGGAAAGACTTGCCTGCCCGGCATTGGCCAGCCGGGACGCCTCACCGGCGGCATTTCTCACGCTCTCCATGGTTCCGGACAGTTCCTGAGACGTCGCCGAAATCTGTTTGGAAGAAACCCCCACCCGCGCCACGTTTCCTTCGAGGCTTTTCATCGCTGCTTCCTGCTGGCCCGATGCCGAAACGATGGAGGCCGTGGTCGCGTTGAGGGTATCAACCGCCTCCCGGATCCGGATGGTCTGCTCCTGAATGCTTCGGGTCATTTTGTTGATGGAGAGGCTGAGCAGACCCACCTCATTGCGGCTGCTGCCGGCGTCGATCTGCACGCGCAGATCTCCTTTGGCGACGCTGTCTGCCGCGCCGGTCAACTTCTCCATCGGCTTGCCGACCAGTCTTCGCGTCAGGAAATAGACGAGCAGCGCGACCGCGACCGCGACCAGAAGCATGCTGATGAACAATTTGAACAGGAAGGCAAAAATGCCGGAAAGCACCTCATCGTAGTTTCGGCAAAAAACGATATACCAGCTGTCCTCCATGTGAAACTGGGCCGTGGTCAGTTTTTCCACATAGTAGGCCTTGACGGTGCCCGCAAAGTCGGACAAAAAGGAAGATTCGCCGGCGGCGATCCTGTCCGTGACGGGTTTCACCAGGGTCGGCCCTTTCTTATTGAGGATCAGCGATTTTTGCGGATGGGAAATGATCATGCCGTCTTGATCGATCATCGAGAGGTAGCCGGTCGCGCCGATGACGGATTTTTCGACGAAAAACTCCGTGAAATAATCCATTCTCGGCGCGACAATGGTCGCGCCGATCACCTCGCCGTTATGCTCGATGGGAGCGGCGACGACAAAAATGGGATTGCCCCTTAGAATGCTGGGATAGACCTCGCTGATGAAGTAAGGTTTTCCCGCAAAAACATTCCTGATATAACTGAACTCGGGGCCGCATTTCCCGATCGTTTTTCCGCCCACCGTATCGATGAAAAAATTTCCATTTCCGATGAGTCTCTTTTCCCCGTGGACGTCCACGGCAATCGTCCGGTCCGGGGCAAGCTTTACGGCAAGGGGAATATTTTCATAATAGGGGTAGCGTGCGTGCATTTCGGACAGGAATTTCTGCGCATCCGCTCGTTTCTGCTGGTCCTCGGGGGAAAGAGCGACGGCTATAATCCTCGGGTCGCGGGCAATGGTCTGCGCCGTGCGGATCTGCTCCTCCAGCCATCGCATGAGCGCCTGATTTGTTTTCTTGGTAACCACCTCGGCGAGCTCGTAATTGTTTTTCAGGGCTTCCGGTTTGCCCAGGGTGTACGCGACAAACCCGAAGGCAAGAAAAAGCAGCAAGATGGCCGGGATCAACAACAGAAGATACTGCGTGGAAATCTTCCGCGAATTGTATTTCCTGATCAATGGGTTCAGCATCCGCATCTTCATTTCATCCCTGGGTTGTTTTCCGCCGCAAAACGGATTATCTGAATACCCTATTGCCGATAATTTATCAACATCTTCCGCTACCACAACCTGTGTCTTTTCCGACGCCTTTTTTCCGCATCGAACCTCATGATTTCGCTTGAAAGGATGAAGCAGGCCATGTAAATATACGGGCCGGGGAATTTGAATATGGCCGATTTTAATAAGCAGTACCGGGAAAAATTGACGACGTTTGACCTCGCGGCGAAAACCGTCAAAGACGGGGATACGCTGATCCACGGCGTCACCATTGCCGAGCCGCCGGGCCTGCTGGCGGCCATCGCCAACCGGGCCCGCCTGGGCGACCTGAACCATCTCAAGGTTTACACGTTTAACGCCCAGAAGCATTTTGCCGAAACACTGGGAAATCCGGATATCGCCGATGTCGTCGATTCCTACAGTTGGTTCGTGAGCGAAGGTTCCCGCAACATGGTGCAGGTCGGGTTGACGCAGTTCGTTCCCGCCTATCTCCATCAGGTCCCGAAAATCGTAATGGAGACGATGGAGGTCGATGTGGCCGTGACCACCGTCGCCCCGATGAATGAAGAGGGCTACTTCAGTTTTGGCCCCTGCAACGGCTACCTCTCCGTGATGGCAACCCTGTGCAAAACATTGATCGTCGAGGTAAACGAAAACATGCCCTTCGTTTACGGCGACGCCCTGATACACATCTCCGACATCGAAATGATTGTTGAAAATACGGTCCCTCTGCTCGAACTGCTGCCCATGCAGCCAAACCCGTTGGATCCGATCATCGGAAAAATTGTCGCCGAAACCATCCCGGACCGGGCGGTGATTCAACTGGGCATCGGCACCCTGCCCAACGCGATCGCTCCCTACCTGGACAGTCACAGGGATCTGGGCATCCACACGGAGCTTCTGTGCCCCGGAATGGTGGATCTGATTCAAAAGGGCGTGATTACCGGCGCACACAAAAATGTCCACACCGGCAAACATATTTTTTCGCTGGCCTACGGCGGAAAAGAAACCTTTCAATATATGAACGGGGACAAAAGTTTTGAAAATTATCCCAGCTCCTACGTCATGAACCCGGCCGTCATTGCCCAAAACCATCGCATGACGGCCGTGAATGCCATTCTTCAGGTCGATCTGCTGGGACAGTGCAACGCGGAATATCTGGAGGGACGTCAGTACAGCGGCACCGGAGGGCAGCTCGATTTTGTCCGGGGGGCCTACGACTCGCCGGATGGAAAAGCCATTCTCGTTTTATATTCCACGGCAAAAAACGAAGAGGTATCCCGCATTGTGGGTCAGTTTCCCGCTGGAACCATGGTCACGACGCCCCGCAATGATGTGCACTACATCGCAACGGAATACGGCATCGTCAACCTGAAGGGCAAATCAACCAGGGCAAGGGCTCTCGCGCTGATCAGCATCGCCCATCCCAAATTCCGGGACGAACTCATGCGGGAAGCCGAAAACATGTCTCTCATGTAAGAAGAATTCCTCCCGGCGAAAAGAAGGATCATGCGGAAACCTCCTCCTGTTACAGCCATGACCTCATCCATCGCTTCGCATCCGGCGCTGGTCACCGGCGCCTGCTCTCTGGTTTCCGTGCGCGCCATCCAGCAGGGCATCAAGGCGGTAAAGCGCTTCCTGGGCTGCGACGTGCCCGATGTTTTCCCGTGCATCGCCGAAAAGTACGCCAACACGACCACGACCAGCCATTTTCTGGTGCTGCACGATTCCATGCTGCAAAACAAAATGCAGGCCGGCGACAACATCCTGCTGATCAGCGGCGACTTGGGCATGCTCAACGCCATTCAGGTTCTCGACGCCATGATCAAAAGCGGCGAGGCGCAGGTCGGCATGGTCATCGCGAGCGAAATCAACAGCGACCGGCGTCCGGATTCCTCCTATCCCTGCCCGACGAGCGGAGCGGCGCTGCCGCTGACGCTGCAAAGCGCGTGGGGCGGACCGCGCCTGTCACCCGGAAAGAAAGGACTGCTCCTGGCCTGCGGTTCGGGAATCACGGCCGGCGCGGACATTTATTGCTTTTAGGCGCCGTTTGAGATCTGCGCAACGCCGACAAACCATTTTTAAGGATAATGCCATGACCAAAGAAGAACTGCTGAAAGAAATGGATCAAATGCGTAAATCCATGAAGCGCCTTCAGAAATCCGAAGCGAGCTGCAAAGAAGCGGCGGACCTGTTCCGGAAACGCGAGCAGGAATACCGCGAGATGGTCGAACTGGCCAACAGCATCATTCTCCGCATGGACACTTCCGGCAGGATTGTCTTTGTCAACGATTTTGCGCTCCGGTTTTTCGGCTTTTCCAAAGAGGAGATTGTCGGGAAGAACCTGATCGGGACCATCGTTCCGAAAATGGAATCCTCCGGGCGCGATCTCGCGGCCTTTATGGTGTCGGTCTGCCGGAACCCCGGAGAACACACCGTCAACGAAAACGAAAATATCAAAAAAGACGGCAGCCGGGTCTGGATTTTATGGACCAACCGGCCTGTGTTGGATGAACGGGGACGGCTTGCCGAAATTATCTGCATCGGAAACGATGTGACGCAAAAGAAGGAGGCGGAGCAAATCCTGCAAAACGCCCACGACGAACTGGAAAAAGAAGTGCGGGAAAGGACAAAAAAGCTTCAGAAGCTCAACGAAGATCTGCTGTTTGAAATGGCCGAGCGCAAAATTTCCGAAGAAGCCTTAAAAGAAAGCGAAAACAGATACCGCAACATTGTCGAGAGCGCCTTTGAGGGCATTTTTCAGACCACCCTGGAGGGCAAATGCACCATGGTCAACTCCGCCCTGGTGGCGCTGCTGGGCTATTCCTCCGCCGAAGAATACATTGCGGCGACGGCCCGTCCGGAAAACCTGTATGTCGATGCGTCCCGCCGGGAAGAATTGATCAGGATTCTTCAAACCGACGGGTATGTGAAGGGATTTGAGACGGAATTCTACAGAAAGGATGGGAGCAAACTGCCGGTATCCATGAATGTCCGGGCCGTTTTCGATGATCGGGGCAATTTCATCTATTACCAGGGAACCGTCATCGACATCAGCGCGGGAATCACGCTGCGGCGCGTTCTGGATGAAACCACCGGCGCGCTTTCCACGGCCGTGGAAATCCGGGACCCCTATACCGCAGGCCACCAGGAGAGGGTAACCCGCCTGGCCGAGGCGATCGCCGCCGAAATGAATTTCAGCGATGAACGTATCAGCGCCGTGCATACGGCGGGTATGCTCCACGATATCGGAAAAATCTACGTGCCCGCGGAGTTCCTCAGCCGGCCGGGCAAGATCACCGATAACGAATATAACATCCTGAAGCAGCATGCCCAGGAAGGTTACGAAATTCTGAAAAGCATCGAGTACAAATACCCGATTGCGGAAATTGTCTATCAGCACCACGAACGAATCAACGGATCGGGGTACCCACGAAAACTTTCCGGGGACCGGATCCTGATCGAGGCCAGGATCATCTCGGTGGCCGATGTCGTCGAGGCCATGGCCTCTCCCCGGCCCTACCGGCCCGCACTCGGAATCGATAAAGCGCTGGACGAGATCAGGAAAAACAGAGGGATCCTCTATGATGAAAACGTCGTCGACGCCTGTCTGACGCTGTTTCAAGACAAAGGATTTCAATTCGGGGGGGGGTGACGGGATTCGATGCAACGGCCGGAAAGGAACAGCCAAGGAACCGGTCCGTTTCTCAAGACTGGAGCGAAACCATTTTCAAGGGACGGCCGTAAATTTCCTGGCCGAGTTGCACAGCCACCTCCTTGACGGATGAAATTTCTTTTGATGAAAATTTCAATTTCGCATCTGTTTTTTCGGCCGTCACTGAAAAACCGGTGGCCGCGTTGCAGCCGTGCATCCTGCGGGAGGCGGGAAAACGCCGCTCGGGTTTGCTGTCGTATTCCGGCGAGGTCGTATCCACCAGCCCGTCGAGCGATGAAAGCTTGATCGTGTATCCCCTCTTTTTCAGGCCTTCGGTCAGGTGATCCAGCATGCGGGAAACCTTGTCGTACGGCCGGATTTTTTCAAACATGAACCAGAGGGTGACTCTTTGATGCGTCGTCATGGGAGGAATATCCGGATCCGTAAGGATTTCGCTGAAGGTTCCACCGTGTCCCACTCTGCCGTCGAAATCCCCGAAAAAACGTATTCCAAATGCGTCCACTCTGTCGCCGCTGGCCCCGAATTTAAATTTTAATACTTGCATGCCCTCTCTTTTCCGGCGGTAACCTCAAAGCGTCTTTTTTCCCGCCGCTGCACGCTCATATCACATGTCATAGTCAATCACAGCAGTTTTTTTGTCCCCGTTACGGTTTTTTTGCTGCCGCCCAAGGTAGGCCAACCGACCGGCCAGCACAGGAAGGAAACAGATCAAACGCGCGAAAAAATTTGAAATATCAAAACAATAATCCTGCGTTTGGCGCGAGGCCGCATCGTCGCGTTCAAAATGACGCGCCCGCAGGGATTCCATCATCGGGCCGCGATCTTCCGTGAGCCGGTTCAACATGTCAATATCTTCCGGCTTCCCGGAAGAAACCGCTTCTCCGGCCGTCACCAGAAGAAATTCAAGGCTTTCAAATAAGACGGTCTCGTAAAAAGTCTTTTTCGCGCTCTTTTCGTCATACCGACGAAGGCCGGTATCCAGTAATTACAATGAGTTATGGACCCCGGCTTTCGCCGGGGTGACGGTGTGGGTTGCTTTTTACGAGTTCATCAAATAAGGAGTTGACCAGATCAACCGAAGCGGCGGCAGGCCTCGCGCAAAAAAGGTCTTCAAACTGACGTACGCCTTCTTCCAGCAGAACAGCGGTTTCCGACCTATCCGCGAGGGGCTGCGCCTCCTCCACCAGATTAACGTGAATGTCCGCGTGCGCCCGGGACAGCATCTGTTGGGTTTTTGCTCAGCCGCCCGGACGGAAAATACCATACCGACCAGAATCAGAACCACAACAAACCACTGCGACGCTTGTATCGGATATTGCTTTTGCCGCGCAAACCATAAAAAACTCGGTTTAGGATGTCAAGAAAATCCTGAGCGCGGCTAAGCAAGGGATACAGCGCAAAGTTGGCATCCGATATTCTTGCGGAAAGAATACGCGCAAGAAAGAAATGACCGGCGCGGGGTTGTCCCCGAAGACTATTACCCATTGCTTGTCGTTAATTCGGGCCATGTATAACTTTTGGGCAAGCCGGGGACCGTACAACGGGGAAAACCCCATTAAGAAAAAGAGCGGTCAACCGAGCCGGAATGAAATTGAGCAATCTTGACCCTTCCCATATTTTGGTATAGGTAGAAACATGAATTGGATGGCAACACTGAACCGGAAGGAAAGACAAATTGAGGGGATTTATGTTGGGGCCCACGAAGGCGCGCCATACCAAAAACATTAAACTTCATCTGATAGGCCCCGCGCATAGAAAAGACAAGGCGATGGAAATCCTTAAAGGCATTTAAGCGAAATGGAACACGGCAAGCGCACCATTGGCAAGAAAAACGCAAAGCTCTTTGCCGAATTATTGAACACGGATTACCGAGTTTTTCTCTAACCGGATGCGGCATGCTTTTGAGGAAGGAAACGGGATGAAAGACATACTCAAGAAAATTGATTCGATCAAAACAAAGATTGACGCACACAGGCCGTTGGATTCGCACATGGTCAGAGAGCTACGGGAATATTTCCGAATCGGCATGACCTATTCAAGCAATGCTCTGGAAGGAAACTCTTTGACCGAAACGGAAACGAAAATCGTCATTGAAGACGGAATCACCATTGGCGGTAAGCCGGTCAAAGATCATCTGGAAGCTTTGGGACATTCAGAAGCCTATGATTTGCTTTTCCGGCTGGCTAAACATCAAGACATTTCAGAAGCGAATATCAAAGAACTGCATCGGCTGTTTTATTATCGGATTGATGAAGATCAGGCCGGAAAATACCGGAAACAGAAAGTTATCATTACCGGCACAACCTTCATTCCCCCCGCTCCTGAACAGATACCGGATTTGATGAAGTCATTTGTTGCCAGGATACCCGATGACCGGTCAAAGCATCATCCCGTTGAATACGCGGCAATCCTGCATCGAAAGCTTGTAACCGTTCATCCGTTCATTGACGGAAACGGAAGGGCGGCGCGCCTCTTGATGAACCTTGCGCTATTGCAGGCAGGCTATCCTGTGGCAATTATTCCCCCGGTCCTGCGGCGCGACTATCTGGACACTTTGAACAAAACCCATAAGGGCGATGACAAGGCGTTCAACAAATTTATTGCCGGTGTCTGCTACGAATCATCAAAAGAATATTTAAGGCTTCTGGAAGGATAAGTTTTCATAATCGGGAATAGGCAGGCCAGTCGACAAGCGGGAGAACCCCTTCCCGCTTAGCATAGGGGATCTTGTGAGAGGGAAAGCATGGAGCAAGGCAGTCATGACTTGATGAAACAAAGCGTCGGGTTAAGGCTGGATAATATAACTCAGTTAGGTGTAATCAATAAACCAACAAAAATAAATCGGAAATCCAAAATAAAACCTTTTACCGAATGGACTGAACAAGAACGTCGAACGCGGGTTTATGTGATGAGATACTTTAAAAAGTGGTAGCATCGTGGTAGCGCAGAAAAAAAGAGGGTTTAGAAAAACTCTCTAAACCCTTGATTTTAATTGGTAGCGGGGGATGGATTTGAACCATCGACCTTTGGGTTATGAGCCCAACGAGCTACCAAGCTGCTCCACCCCGCGATAAGTCCTTTGTAAGTTGGTGGCTTTAAAACATTATCTCCTGTGTTTGTCAAGCGGTTATTTGGCCACAAAGGCCGCGTGCCGCTTGCATAAAGACTCCGGCTGCAATGAACGCCATCCCCCGGTTGATTCAGAACGCCGCCTTTCCATCCATTGTCCCTCCGATACCAAACGGATCAATCCCCGCAGCGCGTCGAAGCAAAATTATTTTTTTCGGCTTTCCGTAATATACCCCATCAACCGATAGATCAGCTTTGCCGCCATGAAATCGGGCGCGACGATGCCGGGCAGCGGAGCCAGTTCCACCACGTCAAACCCGCGCACGATGCATTTGCGGGACACCAGCCGAAGCAGACTGAGCACATCGCGCCAGAAAAGGCCGCCCGGCTCGGGTGTTCCGGTAGCGGGCATGACCGAAGGATCAAAAACATCCAGATCGATTGTAATATAAACGTCACCCTTGATTTGCCCGGCAACTTTTTCGGCCCAGTTTGCATGATCGAAAACATCATCCGCCGGATAGGATTTGACCTTGCTCGTGTGAAGGAAGTCCCCTTCTTCCCTGCTCATGCTGCGGATGCCGACCTGAACCAGATCGCAAAATCCGGCAATCTGCCTGGCCACGCAGGCATGATTATAAGGCGTGCCCTGATAGCTGTCGCGCAAATCCGCATGTGCGTCAAATTGCAGGACCGTCAACTTCGGATATTTCTCCGCGACCGCCTGCACAGCTCCCAGCGTAATGCTGTGCTCGCCGCCCAGCATAACCGGAATCTTGTCCTGCGCGACGATCCGGCTGATTTTTTTTCGCACGGCGGCAATCATCGTTTTCGGTCCGCGGGCGTCCACGGCAACCGGTTCGGCGGTATGGATTCCGGCCAGATATGTTTCTTTCTTCAGCTCCTCATCGTAGAGCTCCATATTGGTTGACGCTTCAATGATGGCTGCCGGTCCGCGGCGGCTGCCGGGCTGATAGGTCGAGGTCAGATCATAGGGAACGGGAACGACGACAAACCGAGCGTTGCCGAGTGAACATTCGGGATATATTCCGCCAAAATTCATGATGTTGTCCCTCTTTTTCTGAAAAAGTGAGGCTTCCTAGCACGAAGAAGCGGAGATGTCCAGTTTTTCACCGAACACCGCCTTCACCCCGGTTCAGCCGGGTAATACTCCATGAAGAATTTGCCGTCTTCGTAGTACAAAAATGATTTGTGGACGATCCAGTCGCCAAGCGCCACAAAGGTTTTCCTTCGGCCTTCCCTGTCCGAAGATCGCAGCACGGGCTTGTGGCAATGCCCTAGAATCACCGTATCATATTCCCGGAACAGCTTTTCTTCAGCGCAGGCATACAATTTTTCAACCAGGACATCCCCGTCTTCAACGGTTACGGTTTTGCTGGTCGCTGAACTTAAGGCCGCAATCGCCCATAAGGCGGATGCGGGCATCAAGCGCTGAAAATGATAAAAAATCCGGCTTCGCAAAACTTTCCGCAGCGTGAGATAAAACACATTGGTCCGGTCCAGCGTGTCACCGTGGGCCACAAAAACACGACTGGAATCCAGATCAATCGATGCCGATTCCTCAAAGACGTTCATTCCCAGCACATCGTGAAAATATTCCCGCATGAAAAAATCATGGTTCCCCTCAAACAAATGAATGCGGACGCCGCTTTGCCGCAATTGAACCAGTCGGCGGATGACCGGCTGAAATTCCGGATAAATGCGGTCGGGACGGCAAAACCAAAAATCAAAAAAATCGCCAAGAATATACAAATCATCGATGGCCGCGTTTACACGAACCGTTTTTTCGTCGCCGGCCAGTGACCTGATCCTGCCT
>JAAZOZ010000204.1 GCA_012797505.1 Smithella sp.
AAAATTTCTTTCATTGCTCTATCATGAGAGCTTTGCACAATGTTCAAATGGTCATTTCGACTTCTTCTTTGTCATTTCGACTTCTTCTTTGTCCTTTGTCATTTCGACTTCTTCTTTGTCATTTCGACCGAAGGGAGAAATCTTGAACAAACGGCCATCCTTAAGATTGCTCGTCGCTCACGCTCCTCGAAATGACATTTTTCAAAGCTCTCGGCACATCCATGAACAGGAGTCGTGATGTGAAAGACACGGTCGAAAAGCGGCTTGAGAAAAAAGTCCAATTCTACGAAACCGTCCTGAACAACATGCTGAACGGCGTCATCATTACCGATCTGGAGGGGAAAGTCATATTTTTCAGCGAATCCTACGGACGATTTCTGGGCAAGGACCCCAAAGCACAAATCGGTTTGCACACGACGGAAGTCGTGGAGAATTCACGCATGCATATTGTTGCAAAAACCGGCATCCCGGAAATCAATCATGCTCAGCGCATCATGGATCACGATATGGTGGTTCAGCGCATCCCCATCAAAGATCATAACAACAAGCTGGTGGCTGTTTTCGGTCAGGTGATGTTCGAAGATGTCCGGGATGTCCAGGTCCTTGCCAACAAGCTCAGCATTCTGGAGTCCAAAGTAAAACTCTATGAAAAGGAGCTCGTCAATTTAAGAGCGTCGAAATACAGTTGCCGGAACATCATCGGCAAAAGCTCGATCATGACGGAGCTGCGCAAACTTGCCGTCAAAGCGGCCAAGACCAATGCCCCGATTCTCCTCATGGGAGAAAGCGGAACGGGCAAAGAACTCTTCGCCCACGCCATTCATCACGCAAGCGACCGTCAGGCTGCGCCGTTCGTCAGAATTAACTGCGCCGCAATTCCCAAAGATCTGATGGAAAGCGAACTCTTCGGTTATGAACCCGGCGCCTATACCGGCGCCGGCAACAAAAGCAAACCGGGAAAATTCGAACTCGCCCATCAGGGCACCATCTTTCTCGACGAAATTACCGAATTGCCGCTGGAAATGCAGCCCAAATTACTGCGGGTCCTGGAAGAGAAAGAATTGGAGAGGCTGGGGGGAACGCGCGTCACCAAATGTGATTTCCGGCTAATCGCCGCCACCCACGAGAACCTGGAGAAACGGGTGAGAGAAGGACTTTTCCGGCAGGACCTCTATTACCGGATCAATGTCATTCCAATCAACATTCCCCCCTTGAAGGAACGGAAGGAAGATATTGCGATGATCGCCCAGCATCTCGTCCTGACGATGGGCAAAGAGTGCGGCACCAATATCAGCGGAATCTCTCCTGAAGTCATCAGGATATTCGAAAAATATGACTGGCCGGGCAATATCCGTGAGCTCTCCAATGTTCTTGAAAGAATATTTTGCTCCATTGAGGGGGTAGAGGATAAGATTTGCGTGGAGCATTTGCCGGTCTTCTTCCGCGGCCTGGCCAGGAAACCCTCTCCATCGACATCGATCATCTTGAAGAATATCAGGGAAGATTCGGAAAAAGAAGCCCTGCTTCAGGCCATCCAGATCAGCAACAACAACAAGAACCAGGCTGCCAGGCTGCTCGGCATTCATCGCACCGCGCTTTATAAAAAAATGAAAAAATTCGACATTCCCCTGATTCATTCCAAGTCCTAAAATTCTTTTTTTTTCAGCTCTTTTTTCTTTCCAAAAGCGTATGCGAATAGATACATGTAGCGTTACGTCTATGGTTGCGATCCTTTTTCACTATAATATTTCCTAAGAAAATCCGGTCGGTTGCCGAATTGGAACGTCGCTTCACGATGGCATGCTTGTTGCGAGCTCACGGGAGAATACGATTGCATCAAAGGGGGTGTAAAAAGAGGAAAGGTTGAGCAGCAAAGCGGCCGGGGTGGCTCCACGACGATCATTGACCTTTAGGGAAGGAGGGAAGCATCAGATGATTACTATTGGCGATCAAAAGAGAGATGTTATCGTAGTTATTATGGCTCTGCTCTGGGCATTCGTGCTTTATGCTGCCTGGAGCGGCGCCGTAAATAAAAACAGCGGCCTCATTCTGTGCGGCTTTTTTGCCAGCGCTCTCATCGTTGGCGCATTTTATTTGCTCGGCGCCGTTACCAATGAGAAGATGCCTGTCAGCGTTCTTGTTTATCCGGTGATTTTCAACGTTGTCTGCTGGGTGATTGCTTTTGTCATGGCCTATCAGACTCGAGGCCAGAAACTGGATTTTATTCTGGGTATGCATCCGGGAATGTTCGGCGCGATTGTCTTCTTCTGGATCGGTTCCATGGTTGCCGCCGCCGTAGGCCTTCTGGTTTGGTTTGATAAACATATCCTGCCTCCGGATAAGTGGGCTGAATTCGAAAATGAAGTGACGCAACAGGAAAAATTACACTAAGGAGGACTTTTCGCCATGAACGAACAATTTATTCAGCCTTCACCGTGGATCATCGGATATACGATCGTTTTCATCCTTATCTCTATGGGCATCGGCTTTTACGCCAGCAAATACGCCAAAACGGCCGAGCAGTTTTTCGGCGGCACGAAGATGTTTGGCGGCGTAACCATCGGGCTTGCCTCCATGGCGGCCGTGATGAGCGCTTTCGGTTTCATCGGCGGCCCCGGTCTGGTTTACAAATTCGGCATGTCCTCCATCTGGATGACGATCGCCTGCGGTCCCGGCATGGCATACGGCTACTGGATCCTGGCCAAACGGATGCGCGGCATGGCGGATGTCACCGACGTGGCGACGCTGCCGGATATCGCTCGGGTGAGATTCAACAGCCAGGCCGTTCGCGCCGTTCTGGCCATCGGATTATTCCTGGCCGCCATCTCCTACCTGTCCTCTCAGGTGATCGGCGGCGGCATCCTGATGAACCAGATGCTCGGGGTCTCCAATGAATGGGGCATCGTGATCATGTTTGGAACGACCGTGGCCTATATGATTTTCAGCGGCATGTCCGGAAGCATTTTGACCGACGCCTTCCAGGGCTTTATAATGTTGATCGCAGTGATTGCCGTGCTCGTCGGCTTTTTCATGATGACCGGCGGCGATTTAACCCCGATCATGAATTCGCCGCAATTCGGTCCTTCCTTTGTGGATGGATTCGGTTCGATGCCGCTTCAGGCCGCCCTCGTGTTCGGACTGATCTTTTTTGTGGGCGCGATGGGCCAACCCACGATGCTGGCAAAAATGTATTCCCTAAAGACGCCGCAGGATATCAAAAAGGCCGGCGTCATCGGAGGGTTAAGCTACGGTGTGACTTCCATCGTCTGGATTCTTTGCGGCTACGGCGCATTGTATATCGTCGCAACCGGCGCTTCTCCGGCGCTGGCGAAAGCGGACAATGCCGCCTTCCTCTTTGTAAGCAAATTGGGAGGCGTCACGCAGGCGCTGGTGATGGCGGGCCTCTTGGCTGCAATCGTTTCAACTTCCAGTTTCTTCATTTCTCTGTCTTCGAGCGCCATCACCCGGGATCTGATCGGCGCTTTCGGCCACGAGATTCCTCACGACAAGCAGATCCGCATCGGCCAGATTCTGCAGGTCATTGTTCCGCTCATCGCGATCGGCATGGGGTTATGGGGAGGAAGAATGGTGGCCATCCTCGGGGCGCTGGGGTGGGGGTTCTTTGCTTCCGTGACGATTCCCACTTTCGCGATCGGCATGCTCTGGAAGCGTTGCTCGACGGAAGGCATTCTCACCGGTTTGGTGTTTGCCGTCATCTCGAATCCGGCCTATCTTATTCTCGAGAACCTGAAAATTTTCAAGTTTCCTTTTGCGGGCTATCTTTTCTGCATCGCCGGAGCCGTTGTCTTGACCGTCGTCGTATCCCTCTTTACAAAAACGTCCGCGGGAGAGAATATGCCCAAAGCGTTAAAGCCGATTTTCAAACTGTAAAAACGTTGTTTTACGTCGGGGTCGGGCACCCCCGGCCCCGACGTTTTTCCATCGAGGATTGGTTATGAAGAAATTTCTGTCGATACGGCTGACGGTTGCGCTGTTGGCTTGCGCTGTCTTCTTTGTCGCCTGTGACGGCAACGGATCGAAGAAAAAAGTCGCTTCGGAAGATCAGGATTTCTCCTCGTCAGGGATGATCAAAGACATGGAAGAAATGCGGAAGGCCGCGGAAAAAGGCAAGCCGACAGCCCCGCCGGCGGGGGTCGCGCCACAGGAGTCGCGCAAATAGGCTTCTATCGCCGGTTGTCCGGCGGACGGCTTTATCAAGAGGAGGAATACGATCGATGGCGGACAGCCCAACTCATCATTCGAAGGATTCTTCACAAAAAAAAGAAAAGGTCGTTTCAGCGGCCGATGCCGTCAAGACGATTAGGGATGGCGACGTAATTGCCACGGAAGGTTTTGTCGGCGCCGGTTTTGCGGAAGAACTCGCCATTGCGCTTGCGGATCAATTTCTGAATACCGGCACTCCCCGGAATCTATCCATTATTTACGCGGCGGGCCAGGGCGACGGCGCCACTGCTAAAAAAGGATTGAATCACCTGGCCCTCGAAGGACTTGTCGGCAGGGTGGTTGGCGGCCACATTGGACTTGCGCCAAAACTGCAAACGCTGATCAAAGAGAACAAGATTCTTGCCTACAACTGGCCTCAGGGCGTCGTTTCGCATTTTTTTCGTGAAGTGGCGGCAAAACGGCCGGGGGTGATCTCCAGGGTCGGTCTGGGAACTTATATCGACCCGCGATACGATGGCGGCAAATTAAATGAAAAGACGTTCAGGGAGGGCGCGGATCTTGTAAAATTGATTGAAATTGAGGGGCAGGAATACCTGTTTTACAAGACCTTCCCCATTCATGTCGCGTTTATCCGGGGAACAACGGCCGATACGTTCGGCAATATGAGCATGGAAAAGGAAGCCTTGACCCTGGAGGCGCTGGCGATTGCCATGGCGGTGAAAAACAGCGGAGGAATCGTGATTGCGCAAGTTGAGCGCGTCGCAGAACAAGGCACGCTGAATTGTCGTGACGTGAAAGTCCCCGGGATCATGGTCGATTACGTCGTGGTTTCGAGGCCGGAGAATCATTGGCAGACTTTTGCCGTTCAATATGATCCCTCTCTGAGCGGAGAGGTCCGCAAACCCATGAAATATATCCCGCCTATGGCGATGGGGCCGCGAAAGATCATTGCGCGACGCGCCGCGTTTGAGCTTCGTCCGAAAAGCGTCGTCAACCTGGGCATCGGCATGCCCGAAGGAGTGGCCAATGTGGCGAACGAAGAAGGCATCCTTACGTCGCTCGTCATGACGGCAGAACCGGGCGTGATCGGCGGCATGCCCAACGGCGGCCTGAATTTCGGCACGGGGACAAACACGGACTGCCTGATCGATCAGCCTTATCAGTTCGATTTCTATGACGGAGGCGGATTGGACGTCGCATTTCTGGGATCGGCGGAAATCGACAAACACGGCAATATCAACGTCAGCAAATTTGGCCCCCGCTTCGTCGGGCCGGGCGGCTTCATTAATATCAGCCAGAGCACCAAGGAAATCGTTTTTGTCGGCACTTTTACGGCCGGGGGCCTGAAAGTCTCCGTTGACGAGGGGAAACTGACGATTCTGGAAGAAGGCAGGGAAAGAAAATTCCTCAATCACGTGGAACAGGTCACTTTCAGCGGAAAGTACGCTGCGGCAGCCAAGCAGCCGGTTCTTTACGTGACGGAACGTTGCGTGTTTTCTCTGGTCGAGGACGGCATAGCGTTGATTGAAATTGCGCCCGGCATAGATCTGGAAAAAGATATTTTAGCGAATATGGAATTCAAACCGGTGATGAAGACGCCTCCGAAACTGATGGACGAGCGTATTTTCCAGCATGGACTCATGGGGTTGAGAAAAGAGCTGGTGGTCATCCCGCTGGAAGAACGTCTGATATACAATCCCAAGCGAAACTCTTTTTACGTCAATTTCTCAAACTATAACATACGCACGAGCGAAGAGATCAGAAGAATCAAAAATGGCATCGAAGCGATCCTCGCGCCGCTCGGAAAGAAAGTGCCCACGATCGTCAACTACGACAATTTCAATATTGCTCCGGAGCTGACCCATGAGTATGCGGACATGCTCAAGCACGTCATGCAATATTACAGCAATGTGACCAGATACACGACCAGTGCGTTTCTGCTGATGAAGTTGGGCGATGAACTGCTCAAGCGCGATGTGGATCTGCAGATGTTTGGCAGCATCGAAGACGCCAAAGAAGCTTTAAATACACTGGAAAAATAAAATGCCGGCCAGGAGAGAGCCGTTGAATAACGGCCATTTTTGTCATTTCGGCTTCTTCTTTGTCATTTCGACTTTTTCTTTGTCATTTCGACCGAAGGGAGAAATCTTGAACAAACGGCCATCCTGAAGATTTCTCGTCGCTCACGCTCCTCGAAATGACATTTTTCAAAGCTCTCCAGGAAACGCCGACGGGGGGATCCGTCTTTCCAAAGCGGAGCAAGGCGCCGGGATCGGCCGGATGGATTCGTTATGCGCTCTTTTGATCATGTGAAGCTTGCCCGTCCACTGCCTCCCCTCCCCGCGCAGGCAACGACGCGTGGGGGCTTGACAATCGCCGCGGCTTCGATTGCGCACGGCGCCAATAAAGAGTGAAGCGGCGAGAGCTGAGTTCCGCCGTTGGCGTCACGCGCGGCGCGGCGGCGGAAAGCCTTCCGCTGCAACCGGCGACGGGTCTCAACCTCTCCGTGAGTCAACGCCGATAAGCGCAAGC